>CAXBHA010000415.1:0-3337 GCA_963974955.1 uncultured Yeosuana sp.
GTTGAGCAATATCCAGTTCAAAACTAGTGGGATTGGGGAACACGACCATTGTACTTTGACCTCTAAAACTCGCACAACCTTGCGGAACAATAACACTTTTTGAGGCTATTCCACAAGCTGTATTTGCCTCTACTTTAAGTACTCCTCCGTTACATCCAAAATTCACCGTTCGAGGGTTAGAATACCCAGAGTATAATAGCGTACTCCCTCTGTAAATTTTATAGGGAGCCGTTCCGCTTGTAACATTGACATCAAGTTGTCCAAACGGGCCAACGCCACTCCAAGTAAAATTAATTGTTCCTCCGACAGTAACATTTTTTGTAATAACTCTAGTAGTTCCGCAAGCCGGGTTTAATGTAGCTGTTATCGTAGCGCTTCCGCTAAAACTACCTATTCTGGTAAAAGTATTAGTCGAAGCGCCTTGAGTAAAACTCAATGAATTTGAAGGACTAACAGACCATGAAATAGTTCCTCCAGAAACTTCCCCGACTTTCATCACTCCAGACGGACAAAATTTGCTTGGACCTAAAATCTTTGGTGTAACTTGTTGTAATGCAGCTTGCGCATTTAACCTACCATGGCCGACATTATTATTAAATCCAGTACCCGTAGCCGTGAATTTTATTATATTCTTTACCTGGGATTCTGTCATAAAGGGATCAAAAGAAAGCATTAAGGCAGCTACCCCTGCCACTTGTGGGCAAGCAGCTGAAGTGCCACCAAAAGTATCAACGTAATTGCCATTTACATAACCATTTATTCCTGGTCGATCTGTGGTTCTAACGTCTCCTAAAAGATTAACATTACCAGTCGGTGCAACCACATCCATTTGTGGGCCACGGCTACTATATGCCCAAAGATTACCATTCCTATCAATAGCTCCAACAGTTAGAACTCCAGACACATTACCTGGAAACGAAACGGCACCACCGCTATTACCGGATGCAAAAACAACTACTGATCCTCTGCCATTTCTACCTTGAGTTCTTGCCCTTCCAATAGCTTGTGTAATTGCGTCACTAGCAGGATAACCCCAAGAATTACTTAAAACGTCTGCCTCTCCTTCATCCCAAGCCCAGTCGATTGCATCCCTAATTTGTCCTGCAGATGCATTTATATTTGAAAAAATATCTATTGGAACAATTTCTGTGCAGGGGGCAATACCCGTAATACCCTCATTATTATTTAAAGAAGCTCCAATTATTCCCGCACAGGCTTGTCCGTGTGCCGCACCCGCCGCTGGTGAACCGTTACCATTTGGATTTCCAACCGTATAACCAGACAAAACCCTCCCGTTAATATCAATATGATTTTCTACTCCATCATCAATCACAGCAACTTTAACGTCAGTAAGTCCTTCAGTAATAGTTAAGGCCTGTGGTCCGTTTATATCAATTCCAGCAGTACCACCAAACTGACCTGTATTATTTAAATAGTATTGTTGAGGATAAAGTGGATCATTTTGAAATTTAACCAGAGTCCCAATAAAATTAGGGTGGGAATACTCTACCAATCCACTTTCGTACAACTTATTAGCTAATTCAAATATTCTTGCATAATCTTTAACTAGAACTGTGTAATTTGAATATTCTTTGTCTAAAACTGTTAATTGATTTTCGCAAACTTTGTTTACCTCGCTAATAGAAACTCCTTTTTTCGGCTCAAACAATATTTCACCTGTAGGTATAATAGGTTCTCCATTATTATCCAAAAAAGATGCAATACTATTTGATGCAATTCCAGTAATTTCGTCAGATAATAGTTTACCATTATCCTTTATTACAATCATAACAGAGTGTTCGCTAATACGTTCAATCTTTTCAAAAGAACTATTTGTGCGTAACCTGGCTTCAAGAGCAGAATTTTCAACTAAATGTAATACAGCCCTTTTTGAATCAACAGTCAAAGGGTTTTTCTTTTGGCTTGACCAATAATATTCTTGAGCGTTAATACCGTTGAGGAGAAAAAGAGAAAAACAGATTGATAGAAGTAACTTACATTTCATAGGTTAATATTTAAGGGGTTAAACTTGCTTTTGTATTTTCAAAAAAATACTCTGGGGAAAATGTTGTAACACATGTGCCATTAGGAAATTCAGCTGGTCTTACACTAATCAATATTTTTGTGCCTTCCATTTTTAGATTCTCTGGAAGATTAGTAATCCCAATAGACTTCAAACTTGTCTGAGCAGAAACGTTTATCGGCTCATCCAATTCTATTTCAAAAACAAATCCGTCATTCATAGTTTGGCATGAAACCTGACCTTTTACCGTTGCTGTTAAATCTTCAAAAACCTGCGAGCTTTCTGAATAATTGTCACTAGAACAAGAAAGATTTATAAAACATTGAAGTAAGAAGAAGAAAAAGAGTGTTTTTTTTTTCATGGTTATTAATTTAATAAAATTATTAGGTAAGAAAAATCTTATGTTAAATTTAGACTTCTATTATAAAAAGATGTAAATTCTTATATAAGGTTGCGTGGATATTGTTCTGAAAAATAATGTGTTATTGATTAGTAATCAGATAAATACTATAAACAGAGTTCCGATTATATTGAAGTTCCATAAAACGAACCTTTTTCGGAACTATAATTTCTAATCGTATCTTTATTAGCGAAACAGTAAAGTTCAAATAAAGGATGAAATGAAGATTAAAATATTTATTGGAATTCTTGTCCTAGTTACTTTTAGTTGTAACAACAATGATGATTTAAGTGACAATGAAAATTTTCTGTTCTGGAATCAAACAAAATGCGGTGATCCTTGGAATACAGGGGAAAATAATTCAATTGATGAAACTGAAGTTGCAGTTACGCAATATTTAGAAAGTGAAGATATAGTCGTCACTAGTTTGGGTTTTGACAATAATTCACCTTTGGATACACTATGTGAATCCTGTGGTTGTGGAACTGGGCAACGGATTATTATCGGAACTAACGTTTCAGATATTTCTAAATTAGAAAACTTAGGCTTTTATCAATGAAGAAAAGTATATATAAACGATAAACTTACATTCGAGATCAATCGTTGTAAATCAATGTGTTTAACTGTATTTAAAACAGCTGTCTAATTACTTAATAGAATATAATAATGAAAAAAATTATCGCTTTAACCTTATTGCTTCTAGTTGTTTTATCGTGTTCAGACTCTAAAGATGGAGACTGGGACGATAATATAAAACTGTCACAAAAAGAAGTACAATTTTCTTCAACGAATAACAATGTTGAAATATCAACGGAAGGAACTGGATGGTGGATTGGCGAAGTTACTATGAACGGTGAGCAATTTGACTTAGATGGAATTGATACAACTAAGGAGAATTTTATTATTGAACAAGC
>CAXBHA010000416.1:0-3330 GCA_963974955.1 uncultured Yeosuana sp.
TGTTGGAGTTCCTGAGGGAATTGGTACATATTCGGTGTCGGCTTCGATTCCATTATATTCCCATTTTATTCGTTGTGTAGTGTTGAAATTGTCTTCAATCTCCTGCTCAGAAGACCTTGGCACGATAATACTGATGGTGTCGATGCCTAACCGCCGGAGTTTTATTCGTTTTTCATCATCGATTTTGTGCGTAATAACCAATTCTATAAATAGTATCGCTTTTCCATAAATGTCAAAGAATACTACATCTGGTCTTATCAATAAATAACGCTTTGCTATATCTGGGTTCTTGCCATGCTTTATATTTCCATTTTTATCTTCGTAAAACCAAACTTGAGAACGTACTTTATGAGCGGTTATAAATTTAGAAGGTTGAAGTAGATTGGGAGGGTCAGTTTTGTTATTCGGCGAAAATTTATAAACCGCAGGAACTTTTATTCGCTTCAGTCTTTGCAGAATAATCGTAGCAAGGTTTTCCCGATATTCTCTATTACTGAATGTGCAGGCTTTCTCTCCTTTTTCAATATCCACCGGAACATGACGAAAAAAGGATTTACGGCTCGGATTCTTTTTCTGAATTACAGCTTCCATCTCCTTAGAGCACCCAATGCAGTAATACCCCTTACGACCACTTTCTGAAGCAATTATGAAAACATGGGAGCCTTTTACATTTTTTGCCCAATCATTTTCTTTTTCTATGTCGTACTTTTTATCCAATGTTTTAGCTGTTACTATAAAAGATAGGTTTCTATGATTTCTTCCAATTATAAGTCAAATGATTTCCTCCGCATCTAATTAAATTAGCCACATTATCATGATACCGCAAGGATAGCTTTGGTTTCTTGCACCCATCCGTCTGACAAACAAAAAGAGTCTCCATTTCTGTAATATCAGCCCAAAAAGCTTTTAAATCTGCAATTTTTGGGTTGAATGGCCCACCATGGGATAGGGCATTTAGCAAAGGTGAGCTCTGTAGTCTATCCATTATCGGGAAGTGAGCTGTAAAATCTTTACTGCATTTTTTAATTTCGCTTCTAATACCCATTAACAGTTCGTGGGGCATTCGATGTTCATTATCGCTATTAAATTGAAATTTTAATTTAGCTTCCAAATTCAAGGCCAACTCTTTTAAGAAAATTTCAAGATAACGCCTAATCGGATTACCTAAGTCATCAATCTTACTTGATGCTAGTCCTAGCTCTATTCGCGTTTTGAGTTCTGATGGTGCATCGTCTAGATAAGTACCTAGTTCTTCCGACCATTTTATCTCATTAATAATCCAATTTTTTCCTTTAGCCACGGGTGTAACGAAGTTACTGAACCATTCAAATTCGTGTGTTAACAAGATAATCTGGTACTTTGAAAATTTTTCGAATAGTAACTCTGCAAACCTTTTACGATGGGTCGTGTCAAAACTTGATATTACATCATCAAGGACTATGAACTTATTTTTTTCATTAAATGCTTCAACAGATGCTAAAAAGAAGGAAAGTCCGAAACAGTTTAAATGCGATTCACTAAAGTATTTTTGAGGTGGCCATACCCAATCGCCATTATACTTATATTTAATAGTAATACCTCTCCAAGTGTAGTAATCATAATTTCCTCAAAAGGCTCATGGGGATTCATGTATTGATACAATTCATTTATCCTACCTGAAAACGTTGTAACAAAATTATCTAATCCTTCCTTCTGTTTTGAGACGAAAGCGTTATAAATAATGCTCAATGAAGATTGCTGTTTTTCAAAGTATGCCTTTTTTTTCTCAATATTTTTTATTTCAAGAAATGCATCCTTTGAAGCACTTATGTTTGAGAAAATAATAGAAGAATTGTCTTTTTTAAAAATATCTTGAATTTCTTTAATTCGGGCGTCGATCTTTGTTTGAATACTAAAATCTTCCACTACAATAGCAATAGTGGAGTTATTAGGAATTCCTTCCCCAGATGTTACTTTAATCTTGCTTGCTTTTTCATATTCCTCAACTTTGGTTCTAATAGATTCTAATGCAGATTTGAGATGAGAGTTTTGATCTTGCTGTATTAAAGATTCAGCTAGAACTTGGTCAATCCTTTTTAATCTTTCCTGTGCAATTCCTGAAATTAATTCTTTGGATTCATCGAAAACCTGCTTTTTCTTGGACGAAGCGTCCATTTCTTTGAGTCTACCGGCTATTTCATTTCTTAGTTCTTCAATGCTTTTTGGCTGCAAGCACAAAGGGCAATTCTCTTCTTTATGATACCTTTTTGCCAATACCGCCTCTCCAGATTGAAGAAGTTTTGTTAAAAAGGTCTGCATTATGCTTTGAACGTCAGCCACTATTTTTATAAACTCTTGATAATAGCTATTATATTCTTTTTCGAATAAAGGAACCTCTAATTTTAGAGTAGAGAGTAACTGATTAAGTTTGTTTAGGAAAACAAGCTCTTCGTTTAATTTATTATTTCCAGTTTTATTGAGTTTTTCAAGAACTTTATCGATTTCAGAAACGTTTTTAACTTCAATCCCCAGCTTAAATGGCTGTATGACTTCGTTAATTTTTTCTAAAAAATCTTTTTCTTGACTTATGGCTGCACCAAGTTTTTCAATCAATGTTTTTTTTTGGGTAGCAGTTTGCCCTTCAAAATTTTGCTTTTTAATCTCCAATTTAGTCCAATTGAAGCTTTTCTGTAGAACCTCTTTTTTCTTTTGAACTTCAGAGAAACCTATTATGTCCGATAAGGCCTTAAGCTTATCTCCTTTGGTCTTGTCAATAAAATCTCTTAGATATTGATGCCTTAAAATAATGTTTTCTTGACCTTCAGTAACGGTTAAATAACTTTTAAAATCTGTCTCGGAGTTAGTGATATTGGATATCAACTTATCTTTTTTCCGAATTAGACTTCGGGTGGCATTTAGCTTTGCATCCGTAAATTCTATTTTTACGTACGAACTGTCTTCATCGTTGATTTTTGAGTTTCTTAGTGCATCCTTCGTGTCTATTTCAGTACTAGCTAAATGTGAAACTTTATCAGTAAAAAACCATTCTATTGAATCGGATAAACTACTTTTCCCCGTACCATTATCCCCATAGAGTACAATTGATCTTTGGTTTAGCTCTAAATCCAATAGACCAATGGTTCCTCTAATTCCCTCTATGTTAATTTTATTAAGCTTGATTCCCATTTTCGTCTCTAAGTTTTTGAAGTTTGTTCTTCACGTTAATGTCCGTCAACTTATCTGAATCATAAAGTTCTTTTAACATACCGCTGATTTTAGGGTCAACATTTTCTAAAGCCCCTAATTCATTGAAAAAATCATCTAAGATTTCCTTGCCAGATTTTACCTTAT
>CAXBHA010000417.1:0-3325 GCA_963974955.1 uncultured Yeosuana sp.
TAATGACAAATATTGTAATGCCTTAATTTTTTTTACATTTATAATTATATGATATTTGTGCTCTAAATGTAATTTTTAAATGAAAAACATAGTCATTTTATTTATCTTGATTTTGATAGTGTCATGCGGAAAAGAACAGCATGATTTAACAGTTAAAACTAACATTAAAGGATTAAAAAAAGGAACTGTATATCTTAAAAAAATTAAAGACACGGCTTTAATAACCGTAGATTCCATAATAATAAATGGTGATTCTGAGTTTGAACTTTATAGCGATTTAGAATCCCCAGAAGTTTTCTTTTTATATTTAGATAAAAACAGCAGTGAAAATGATCGGATCCTGTTTTTTGCAGATAAAGGAACCACTGAAATAAATACAACCTTGAAAAATTTTGTTTTTGATGCAAAAATAAAAGGATCTGCACAGCAAAAAGTTTGGGAAGATTATAGATTAATCATGTCCCGTTTTAACGAACGAAATCTCGACCTTATTAAAGAAAATTTTGAAGCTCAAAAAAATAATGATACCTCAAAGTTTAAAAGTATTCAAAAGGAGTTTGATAATCTTTTAAAACGAAAATATCTATATACTGTAAATTTTGCATTAAATAATAAAAACAGTGAAGTAGCTCCTTACTTAGCACTTACAGAAATTTATAATGCTCAGGTTAAATATCTGGATACCATTAATAGCTCATTAACCCCAGAAGTTAAAACTTCTAAATATGGGAAGGAACTGCAATCGTTCATTGATTCTATAAAAAGTAACGAATAGCCTTACCCAACAATGTTTTTTATATAACTTCTTAAAAGTTATAATCGTTATTATTTGGATGCCCATTAAAAATTGGCTTCATTGTAACTTCTATTGTTTTGTAAACATATGGTATTAAATAAACTATCAAAAATTATATGGTTCAAACATGCTCTTAAGGGCATCTTGTTTTTAATCGTATTGACTTTATTGTTCGTTACAAGTATCTATTTTGGTCTTTGGGGAAAAGTACCTTCAATGAACCAACTAAAAGACTTTAAACAAAGTCAGGCCTCACAGGTTTTAGATGTCAATAATAATCTTATTGGCAAATACTATATTTACGATAGACAATCCATTCATTATAGTGATTTCCCTCAACATCTCATTGATGCTTTAATATCCATTGAAGATGCTCGATTTTATAAACATCATGGTATTGACACAAAAAGCCTATTACGCGTATTTTTCAAAACCATTTTAACAGCAGATAAATCTTCTGGAGGAGGAAGTACCATTACGTTGCAATTAGCAAAAAATTTATTTGGCAGAAAAGATTTTGGCCCATTAAGTATTATTGTAAATAAACTAAAAGAAAGTATTGTTGCAACAAGACTTGAAGCTATATATTCAAAAGAAGACATTCTTACATTCTACCTAAACACAGTGCCTTTTCCTGATAACACCTATGGAATTGAAAGTGCATCACTAAAATTCTTCAATGTTCACACAAAGCAACTAAACATCTCACAAGCCGCAACCCTAATAGGGTCATTAAAAGCAAATAATAGCTATAATCCAAGATTATTCCCTAAAAAATCACGTTCCAGAAGAGATATTGTTCTTAAACAAATGGAAAGGTACGGTTATTTAAGCCCAGAAGAAGTTGCACAAAACACAGCAATCGATATTGCCTTGGATTATAAATATTATGACCCCAACGAAGGATTAGCACCCTATTTTAGGGCAGAAATCAAAAAACAATTAGATAGCTTACTTCAACAAGAAAAGTTTAAAAAACCAAACGGTGAAACTTATGATATTTTTCAAGATGGCCTTAAAATCCACACAACATTAGACAACACCATGCAACGCTATGCAGAAAATGCAATGCGTGAGCATATGGCCAAATTACAAGGTTTTTATGAAAAAGCTTATGGACGAAACGCACCGTGGTTAAAAAATAATCCTGTATACCTAGCTTCTAAAAAACGTTTGAAAAAATACAAAACCCTAAAAGCGTTGAACTTAACAGAAAAGGAAATTGAAGACTCCTTAAAAATGCCTGAAGAAAAAGAGTTGTTCTCTTGGAATGGAAACACAGTAAAATCAGTATCAACTTTAGATAGTTTAGAATATTATTTGAAATTTTTAAATTCTGGATTAATATCAATAGATCCATCCACGGGTGCTGTAAGGGCATATGTTGGAGGTATTGATTATCGTTTTTTCCAATACGACCATGTATCACAAAGTAAACGTCAAGTGGGTTCAACCTTTAAACCAATTGTTTACACAGCAGCATTAGAAACTGGCATGGATCCTTGTACCTATTTTTCAGCAAAAGCGGTCACATATACAGATTACGATGATTGGACACCAATAAACGCTTCGGTAACTGAGGGTGATAACTTAAATTATTCATTAGAAAAAGCATTGAGCAATTCTATAAATACCATAGCTGTAAAGGTATTGCATGAAACTGGTATTGATAATGTTAAAGTACAAGCAAAGGCCATGGGCATAAGTAGTAAAATAGAAGAAGTCCCTTCAATTGCTTTAGGCTCATCAAACCTAAGTTTGTTAGAACTGGCCAAGGCCTATACTTGCTTTGTTAATAATAGCAAACCTTCTACTCCTGTATTTATAACAAAGATTGAAGATAAAGAAGGCCGTGTTATTGCTTCGTTCAATGATTTAAACCCTAAACAAACAACTCAAAAAGCATTTAGTGACTATACCAGACAGGTTATGTTGGAGTTTTTAAAAGCAACTGTTGACGATGGCACTGCACAACGGCTAAGAAGCACCTATGGTTTTAAAAATGATATTGCAGGAAAAACAGGTACAACACAGGATAATAAAGATGGCTGGTTTGTTGGAATTATGCCAACTTTAATTACAGTAACTTGGGTAGGAAACGATACTCAGCAAATTGGCTTTAGTAATACATCCATTGGTCAAGGTGCCAATTCTGCACTTCCTATTTTCGCAAACTATCTACAACAATTAAATAACGATTCAAAATATAATATCATTACCAAAGCCTCTTTTGAAACACCTTCCAATGATGTGACACAAGATTTAGATTGTGAATTAACAAAAAAAGATGGCTTTTTTCAACGTCTTTTTGGAACCAATTCAAAGAAAAAAACTTTTAAAAAGAAAAAGAAAAAAGATTTTTTATCATGGCTTACTGGAGATAAGGATTGAAATTTTAACAAAAAACTAAACCTTGAGTCAATTATATTGCATCAAAAATTGTCAAATAAAAAAATCCAGCATTCGCTGGATTTTTTTAAGAGCCGATAGAGGGACTCGAACCCACGACCTGCTGATTACAAATCAGCT
>CAXBHA010000418.1:0-3324 GCA_963974955.1 uncultured Yeosuana sp.
CTCTATGGTTACCGATTTTGATGAGAGTATTGGAACTGTCGATATCATCTCCCAAGATATTGGAAGAGTAATTCTTAATTTAATTACGAATGCCTTTTATGTGGTTGATGAGAAAAAGAAATCTGGAATAGAAAATTATGATCCTACTGTTACTGTTAGCACTAAAAAAGGAGAAAATAATATAGAAATACAGGTCACAGATAATGGCAATGGTATTCCAGAAAACATATTAAATAAAATTTTTGAACCTTTTTTTACCACAAAACCAACAGGGAAAGGAACAGGTCTGGGTTTAAGTATGAGTTACGATATCGTAACTAAAAGTCATGGTGGCAGCCTTAAAGTCGACACGAAAAAAGGAATAGGAACCACATTTACAATAACATTACCAAATAATAAAAAATGAAAATATTAGTAGTAGACGACGAACATGATGTAAAAACATTGTTTCAACAACGCTTTAGAAAGGAAATTAAAAACGAAATTATGACCTTTATATTTGCATTTTCAGGAGAAGAAGCAATCACGTATTTAACCGAAAACAAACAAGAAGCAGTTCTTATTCTGTCAGACATTAACATGCCTGGAATGAGCGGATTAGAATTACTGGGACATATAAAACAAAAATTTCACGCGCCTCCGCCCGTAGTCATGATGATAACAGCGTATGGTGATGAAGAGAATTTTAATACAGCCAAAAGACTAGGAGCTGACGATTTTTTAACCAAACCTTTGGATTTTAATCTTTTAAAAGACAAATTAAAAATATTAACTAATGGCAAAGATACTCGTAGTAGATGATGAAACCGATTTAGAAGTTTTGATAAAACAAAAATTTCGAAAACAAATTCGACAACAAGAATATGAATTCTTTTTTGCAATAAATGGTAAGGATGCCTTAATAAAAGTATCGGAGCAACCCGATTTAGACATTGTACTAAGTGATATCAACATGCCCGAAATGGATGGTCTTACCTTGCTTACCAAGTTAAGTGAAGTTAAACCACTGCTTAAATCGGTCATGGTGTCTGCCTATGGCGATATGGATAATATACGTACTGCCATGAATCGAGGGGCATTCGATTTTATTACCAAACCAATAAATTTCGAAGATTTATCCATTACCATGGAAAAAACCTTGAAATACACACTTCAAATCAAGGCCACCCTACAGGCCATAAAAGAAAACAACATTTTAAAAATGTATGTCGATGAAAACGTTTTGAATTTTATGGGCAATCGAGAGTTTGAAACCACCATAATGGCCAATGAAACAATTAATGCAACGGTTTTATTTATCGATTTATGTGGTTTTACAAAAATAAGTGAAACAGCACCAGCAGATACCGTCGTGAAAATGATAAACACCTATTTTGATGTGATGGTTAAGGAGATTGTAGCACAAGAAGGCTTTATTGATAAATTTATTGGCGACGCCATAATGGCCGTTTTTAAAGGAGACTTTCATTTAGACAGAGCCATTGATGCTGCCTTAGCCGCTCGGAAACAAATAAATAACTTGCCAGATTTAGACGGAACCCAACAATTTACACCTAAAGTATCAATAGGCATTAAAAGTGGCGAAATGATTTCGGGAAATATAGGGTCCGCAAATTTAAAACGCTTGGATTATACGGTTATTGGAGATACTGTAAATACCGCAGCTAGACTACAAGATGCCGCAAAAGAAAATCAAATCATTATTAGCGAAGCCTGTTACGAAAAAGTAAAAGAGGCCTTTAAATGTGAAAAAATAGGAAGCATCAGTTTAAAAAACAAGTCAAAACCCGTTACTGTATATAACGTAATTGAATAAATAGGCCACCACATCATGAATGAACTCTTCCGGAATATTTATCAGAAGCTTCTTAAAGAAGGAAAAACCACCAACTATTTAAAATACGACATTGGTGAAATTGTCCCTGTAGTTATTAAATTTTTTGTGCCTAAATTTAAAAATGAAAACGGATTCTTCCCCTCCACGGAGGGGATTAAGGGGTGGGTGAAATTATGAGAAAACATCCCATACAACCCCGACTTGGTGACGTTTAAAAAAACACGAACAACATGACCCCTTGGGGAAATTACTCCATAGCACGAACTAAATGACATAATCAAACAGATAGAACCCACCCTAACCCCTCCCAAGAGGGGAAACTAAAATTAATGATAGAACTCTTCCAGAATATTCGTAAAAATCTACTTAAAAAAGGTAAAACTGCAAACTACTTCAAATTATCCATTGGAATCAATCAACTTTTTCTCTATCTTTAGAAATAAATATTTTCGCTATGAGAACTTCTTATAGACTAGAGCAGGCGCTAAAAAAACTCTATGTAGCATTTCACAATAACCAATTACATCCCGAATGTTGTAAAAGCTGTGCCGTGGGAAATATTTTGGATAACTCCGATAGCTGGAAACATTTAACCGATGTTCATGGCTCTAAAGTATTAAACTATGTGGGTTTGGTAAACCAGAATTTTGGACGAACATTTAATGGGTATTCTCCTTACGAATTGCTTCAAATAGAAGCCGTATTTTTAAAAGGTTGCGGCTATTCTGGACCACTAGACCAAAATTGCAAAAAACCTAAACACCCTACCAATAAAGATGGTTTATTTGAAGGCCTTTGTAGCGTAGTTACTTATTTGTGCGAACTTGATGGCACAATCAATGTTATGGATTATTCAAAATTGTTTGAAACCGAAAACAACCAACCTAAATATGTGTTTTCTCAAGTAATATAATAATCCCAATTAAATTTCAAAATGCTCCTTAAATTGATGAACACAGAAACGCTTATGCGTTATACTCATAATAATTTCATTGTTTAAGTTATCATTCACAAAAGCATACAACCATTGCTTTAGTGTTTTGAATATCTTCGAAGACCTTGTTTTTACAAAACTGCTTTATGTATGCCCATATTTTTTCAGAGGGATTTAGTTCAGGGGGATATGGTGGTATTCTTAATTGCTTGATATTTTCTGGTAACTAATAATTCTTCATAGAATAAAATCCTGCATTATCAATTATGATTATTTTGAGTTCTTCAGGCTTATATTTTGAGAATTCGGTTAAATATCTGTAGAATATTTCGCTGGTTGTACCTTCTGTCCCATAAATTGGACAACAATGGAAAGGGTTGAATTTCCAAATTAAAACAACCGCCTTCAATAGCAGGATAGTGTTTGAAACCCAACCCGATCGAGTTTTGGGGCAAATAGATACAAGCACGTTTAAAAATGGGGTTTATATTTTAAATCTATCAAATGGTAAAAAGTCAATTGAATGTCCGTATTCATTCATAATACCATTTTT
>CAXBHA010000419.1:0-3314 GCA_963974955.1 uncultured Yeosuana sp.
GCAATCCTAAATTAAGGGTTAAATCATCTGAAGCTTCTATTTCTACATCTGCAAAAAAGGCTCTTACGGTTCCTTTAATTTCTGACTCTCTTTGTAACCAAGATATTCCAGATATTCCATTATAGGTATATTCTTCTCCTGATACTGAATTCATGGCGTTTACCAATTGAGGATTATCTGAAGCACTTACTAAATAGCTACTCCAATTCCAGTTTTGGCGTGCACCCCAATTTGAGTAATAGTATCCAAGATTTAGGTTGACTTTATCCCAATTAAAGTTAAATGATAAGTTATTGACAAAATTGTTCATTTCTTTACGAATATACCAATAATCGGCTCGCTTTAATTCTGTACCTGCATTTAATGTGTTTCCATTTTCATCTAGTGTAAAAACGGCATTATCCCATCCGTTATTCGCTGCCAAATCCGCTTGTGTTGAAACATCTCCCATCCATTGTGCGGCATAAATAGCATTATAATCCATATTTATCGTGGTATTCCTAAAACTGTTTTTAACAGTTACAATATCGGATAGATCATATTTAAGTTCTCCGCCAATGGCATCGACAATAGGATGTATACCATCTTCTAAATTGGCTTCAAAAAACCCGCCCCCTCCTTGAGGAACTTTTAATTTACTGTAATTTACAGACGTAAACGTTCCGTAGTTAGGATCAAACCCAGGGTATGCTTTAACTTTATTTCCGTCTTTGACAAAAGGTGTTGATTGATAAAAAATAGTTCTATCATTCAAATGCTTATAGTTGATTCGGGCATAGCCTTTATCAAATTTATAGGTCATATTAAATTTTACTTGCCCCCCTTTATTGGCATCAAACCCAGGGTTTCTTATACCTTCATCTACTCTATAAAACCCTCCTACATTAAACAAAAGTTTATCTTCTATCACGGCACCTCCCATATTAAAATCTGTTCTTAACAGACCATAGTCTCCAACGGTTAGCTTTGTGGTACCCTTAAATTCGTTCTGACCCGTATTAGAAATAAAGTTTATAATTCCTCCTGGTGCACCAGTTGCATAAATAGAGGCTGTACCACCTTTTACGGCTTCCAGTCTTTTTACTGTGGCATCAACTCTTTGGAAATTATCAATATTTGCAAATTGTAAGGCGCCATCTTCAAAAACAGGCAGCCCATCTTCTTGAAATTGCACATATTCATAAGCCCCTGCCGATGGAATACCTCTTGCAAATAAATTGTTTCCTGTTTCACCACCTGATGTTTCTACCAAAAACCCTGGAATTGCCTGTAATAAATCGGCCGTGCTTTGTGGTGCTTGGTTTTCGATTTCTTTAGCTCCCATTGTAGAAATTGCCACACTGGATTCTATTTTTGTTTTAGGATTTGACGACCCCGTAATAACAACTTCACCCAATGATAATAAATCTTCTTGAAGTGTCACATTTAATTGTACATCGCTATTGCTTACCGTTACAGAAAGCTGTTGTGTTTTATAGCCTATATAGGAAACTTCGATTAAATATTCCCCATTTTCAACATCGTTAATGGTATAATTTCCATCAAAATCTGTAACACTTCCTTTACTTGTATTTTGAATTAGAACATTAACCCCGGCAAGAGGGCTGCCATTTACATCGACTATAGATCCTGAAATATTTCTAGTTTGCGCTACCGACAAACTTGAAATTAAAACCATAGCCATAAAACAAAGTTTTTTAAAAATTGTAGTTGTTTTTTGATTCATAATTAATAATTTTAACTGGTTAATATTATCAAATATATATTTCAAATAGTTATATTAATGTAAATTATTAACGAAAACGTTTTCGAAAACACCGAAAACGTTTTCGGTTATTTTAAAATGTATATTTATAATACTTATTTTGGAAACATCCACATTAAAAATTTATGAAACCCGTAACTTTAAAACAAATTGCAGATAAATTAGGATTATCAGTAACTACCGTTTCCAAAGCACTTAAAGGTTACCCCGATGTCAGCAAAAAAACCAAAAAGCTGGTGCTGGATCTATCAAAAGCCCTGAACTACATTCCAAATTCATTTGCTGTAAATTTACGAACCAAACATTCAAAAACCATTGGCGTTATTATCCCTGCAACGGTTCATCATTTTTTTTCGAAAGTCATTAAAGGCATTTTAAAGGAAGCCGAAAAACAGGGCTATCTTGTTATATTAATGCAATCAAATGAGGATTACAATCTTGAAAAAAAACAAGTGGATTTACTTATCAGTAAAGGCGTTGATGGCATTTTAATTTCACTTTCCAATAAAACACACGATTTTGCCCATCTAAAAAAAATAATGGATTATGATATTCCTTTGGTGCTTTTTGATAAAATAGCCAAAACCGTTGACTGTTCAAAAGTTATTATTGACGACAAGAAAGCTGCCTATGAAGCTGTAACTTACTTAATTAAAAAAGGCTATAAACGAATTGCACATTTTAGGGGCGATTTAAACCCGCAAAATTCCATAGACCGATTTTTAGGATATAAACAAGCGCTTTTAGACCATAATATTGACTTTGACCCTTCACTGGTTTATATTTGCAACAATAATTCTGATTTTGATGATGGGTACCATAATGCTGAAAAACTATTAAAAGACCATGGCAAAAATGTTGATGCTATTTTTACCATTACAGATGTTATTGCCATTGGTGTGCTAAAATATTTTGCCGACCATAACATTAAAGTCCCAGAAGAGATTGCAGTGTTTGGGTTTAGCAATTGGTTTATGTCTTCTGTCATTACACCTACACTTTCAACCATTGAACAACATGGTTATAAAATGGGAAAAAAATCTGCCCGTCTTTTATTGCATGAAATTGATTGTTTGCATAATGACATCGTAGTGAAGCCTCAAAAAATTGTTTTGCAAACAGAATTGGTAATTAGAGACTCGTGTTAATCCTTCAAAAATTGGATGTTTCTTTTTAGACCCGAAAATTTGGTTCTTTTTACTGCTGAATTTTTAAATGTCTTGTTAAATACATCGGCCGTAATTTCTTCCCAATCTTTTTTGGTCATGGACAGTAATTCTGGATGTGGATTAAACAATGGTTCCCGATGTGGTTTTGAAAACCGATTCCAAGGGCATACGTCTTGACACACATCACAACCAAATATCCAGTCATCAAATTTTCCTTTAAATTGCGAAGGAATATTTTCTTTTAATTCAATCGTGAAATACGAGATACACTTACTTCCATCAACTACATACGGCTCGACAATGGCCTCTGTTGGACAGGCATCAATACACGCCGTACAGGTTCCACAATGGTCTGTGGTTGAAACATCGTATTCCAACTC
>CAXBHA010000420.1:0-3313 GCA_963974955.1 uncultured Yeosuana sp.
GTTAAAAACTAAAAGTCAAGATGAGTTCAAATATAAGCACTTAAAAATTTCGTATATTATAGATTAATTTTTAACCTCGTGAAAACATTCATTTATATACTCCTTGTTTTAAGTTTTCTTGTTGGTTGCAATACATCAAGAAGGGTACCCTCTAACAATACTTCCCAGAAAATTGATAATGCCGTCTATAGCGATACCGTGAGTATAGCCAACGATTCTTTGGAATATAGAATCATCATTTTTGAACCAGGTTTTAATTTTTGGTTAGCCAGTATAGCGAAACCCGAAGGTTATTATTCCCAAATCTATTTGGAAAACAAAAATTATATCTATGTCACAGAATGGAACAATAGGGTTCTTCAACCACAAATGTATGATCCGGATTTGTATGAAATACAAATTGACTATCAGCCAAATATAGATTATGGTTATGAAGTAAACTACAAGCTATATTACTATTTTATCTATTTTCAACTAACATACAAACAACAATTAGCCGGATTTGTTCCTAGAATTTAGGTCTATTTCATTATTTTTGTTGTTCAAATTATTTAAGTGGAAAATTTTAAAGAACATTGGGAAATAAAACACGATTGGCAACTTATCTTTCCTTTTTTGGGTATTCTTGTATTAGGATACAGTTCTTATAAATTAACATATGCAATTTTTAAAAAGATAGATATTTCTTTCATCATCCTAATTAGTATTGTAATCTGTTTGATACTTTTAAAACTCACTTTGTTTTTATTTAAAAAACTGGAGAAAAAATGGAATTTAAGATATCGATGGGAATATATAAGTGTTTTTCTGGTATTTGCCGTAACAGGAACCTCATCAATTTACGTAGCAAAACCTATTATAAAACTCATTGGAATTACTAAAGAAAACTTAAACCTAATTGCTTATTGGGCTCTATATATTATTATTGGATTTATTTTTTATCAAATATTACTGGTATTGATTGGTTGGTTTTTTGGACAATTCCGGTTTTTCTGGAAATTTGAGAAAAAGATGTTATGTAGAATAGGTTTTAAACGCTTTTTAGATTAATGCATTTTTTAAGAGCCCATATTATTTGCAAAATTTTTGCCATCACCTTGGCGCTAACACTCCTCTTACCCAGTGCAGTAAAATTTACACATGTTTTTAATCATTACAAGCATGAAGTATGTTTAGGAAAAACAACAACTCACTTACATAAATTAGATTTAGATTGTAAGTTTTATCAATTTAAATTCAGTGGCAATTTTATATTGAATTTTTATGATTTCAATGTTCTTTCACCTGATGAAAAACAGCTTGAAATTGTTTCACGGTATTCTTTTGTAAATAGTTACCAACAACAACATTTTACACTTCGTGGCCCACCACCATCTTTAGTTTAATTTCCGTTAAATAAAACTGACTGTATTTTCAGTATTCATAATCATTAAACAAATTTAGATGAAACACCTTTTAATCCTTTCGCTATTTTTAGCATCAACATTTTTACCGGCCCAAAACTCACTTCAAGGAACTGTTTTAGATTACGATACAAAAGAAGGCCTGTCTTTTGTTAATATATATATCCCAAACCTTGAGAAAGGAGCCAGTACCATTGATGATGGCTCATTTATTATATTGGATATCCCTTCTGGGACTTATACGATTATTGCTTCAATACTTGGTTACGAAACAAAATCATTAACCATTTCAATTCCAACAAAAGAGCCATTAAATTTCAATTTAAAAGCCTCGGCGATTGAAATGGAAGATATTATCATTTCAACACCTTTTCATAAATTGCAAAGTGAGAACGTCATGAAAGTGGAACAAAAAAAAGTTGCCGATTTAAAAGCCAATGGCTCCGTTACATTAGCTGATGGCATTACCAACATTGCCGGTGTGGAAAGTGTTTCAACAGGCTTAAGTATTGGCAAACCCGTTATTAGAGGGTTAAGTTCCAACAGGGTATTGGTCTATACGCAAGGCGTAAGGTTAGAAAATCAGCAATTCGCTGACGATCATGGACTTGGTATTAATGATAGTGGTATAGAAAGTGTGGAGGTAATTAAAGGTCCTGCTTCCTTGCTATATGGAAGCGATGCACTTGGTGGTGTTTTATATTTGAATCCTGAGAAGTTTGCTATGGAAAATACAACTAAAAGTGATTTTAGTGCGAATTATTTCAGTAATACCCTTGGCTATAATACTGGAGCAGGCGTTCGGACATCCAATGATAAATTCAAATTTTTATTTAGGGGAAGTCTTGCTGAACATTCCGACTATAAAACCAAAGACTATCGCGTAACGAATACTCGTTTTAGAGAACAGGATTTTAAAGCTGGTCTAGGATATCAAGCAACACAATTTAAAACGGAATTTAGATATAACGTCAATAATTCAAAACTGGGAATACCCGATGGTTTAGGCGAGCAGTCCACTAATAAAACGCCTTTATTTTCATTTCAGGAAATTACCAATCATATATTTAGTTCAAAATCCAATGTGTATTTTAACAATTCCAGTTTAGATGTTAATTTAGGATATATTTATAACGACAGAAAAGAATTTGGCACAGTACCCAAAATAGGTTTTAAACCAGAAGCCGAATTGCATTTAAAACTAAAAACCTTTAATTATGATGTTAAATATAATCTGCCTAAACTAGGTAAATTTGAGACTATTGTGGGCACGC
This sequence comes from uncultured Yeosuana sp., assembly GCA_963974955.1. Classification (GTDB taxonomy): domain Bacteria; phylum Bacteroidota; class Bacteroidia; order Flavobacteriales; family Flavobacteriaceae; genus Yeosuana. Next base: position 2,678 of record CAXBHA010000420.1, read on the forward strand.
AAGGAATGAATCAGGTAAATACTAATTATGGCCCTGAAGAATTAATACCGGATGCTACAACTAATGACATAGGATTTCTGGCAGTTTCACATATTCATTTTGAAAAAGCCGATGTTCAACTTGGTGCGCGCTATGATAACAGATCTATCAATATAGTATCTGGAGCCAATAAAAACTTTAATAGTTTTAATGGCGCTGCAGGAGTGAAAATTAATATTTTTAATCATATTACGGCACGTTTAAATTTAGCTAGTGGATTTAGGGCACCTAATTTAGCCGAACTTACTTCCGATGGTGTTCATGAAGGCACCAATCGTTATGAAAAAGGAAATATTAATTTACAAAATGAACAAAATTTTCAAACTGATTTAGCATTAGAATATAAAAATGAACATGTTGAATTTTTTGCCAATGCCTTTTATAACAAAGTAAACAACTATATATTTTTATCACCAAACGGTATCACTATAGATAATAACCCTATGTTTGTGTATCTTCAAGATGATGCTAAATTATATGGTGGAGAATTAGGCTTTCACCTTCATCCGCATCCATTGGATTGGCTTCATTTTGAATCTAGTTTTGAAACGGTAACTGGCAAACAAAACAATAATACATTTCTGCCATTAATTCCCG
>CAXBHA010000421.1:0-3312 GCA_963974955.1 uncultured Yeosuana sp.
TTTGGTGAGGAGTATACACTAGTCGCCTGCGCAGACTATGTGTTGAGCAAAACACCTGGAAATACGGTTAGTAATATGAGCTCAACCAGAGCGTTAAGGGATGTAACCGAAAAACATGGTGGAACTTATGAAGCAAGTGCCGTAGGTGAGGTGAATGTGGTGAAATTAATGAAGAAAAACAAGGTTGTTATTGGAGGTGAAGGAAATGGAGGTATTATATATCCAGAATCTCATTATGGAAGAGATGCCCTTGTTGGAGCTGCGTTGTTTTTAAGTTTGTTGGCCGATAAACAAATGAAAGTGAGCGAGCTAAGAAAAACCTATCCCAATTATTTTATGAGTAAAAAGAAGATTGAATTAACACCGGGTTTAGATGTTGGTGGTATTTTAAAAGCAATGGAAAAACGCTATCAAAAGGAACAATTAACAACTATTGATGGCGTTAAAATAGATTTTTCTGATAGCTGGGTGCATTTACGTAAAAGTAATACCGAACCGATTATTAGAATTTATACCGAAGCTAAATCGCAACAGGAAGCTGATACGTTGGCTGATAAATATATTGAAGAGATTGATTCGATAGCAAAAGCATAGTCTTAAAATTTGCACATACTATTAATTTATATGAACAAATTGTTTTTATTTTGTAATTAAATATTTGAAGACGCAATTCGAATTGCTATGAGGTTTTATAATAAAAAGATTGTTTTAGGTATTAAAAAACAAATAGCTATGATGACAGAAATTAATCCAAAACTTCCTATGCGTAACAAGGCTGTTACCTTGAACTACTATATTGAAAAATTGGGATTTGAAGTTATTGGTGATAAAGATTATGACGCCTATTTAATGATAAAAAAAGACAAAATTCAAATTCATTTTTTTGAATTTAGAGAACTTAACCCGAAAATGAATTATGGGCAAGTTTATATTAGAACTGACGATATTGAAAAGCTTTATAAATCCTTCATAGAAAACAAAATAAAGATACATCCTTCTGGTCATTTAGAAACAAAACCATGGGGACAAAAAGAATTTGCACTACTAGATCCGGACAATAATTTACTAACATTTGGTCAAACAGTTTAAACCATAAACGATCAAAAAGCAGTATTAATTAGTGTTCTGGAAATAGACTTCAATCTAAAGACTCTCCAAGGCAGAGCCTCGGGGCTTCTCCGGGTGAGGCAAAATATAAAATTTCGGTCCCGATGACCATCGGGATGAAACTGGCGTAATACCCCTACGGCTTGCCTCAGGGATAGTGAGCTTCAGCTTAAAGAAATTTTTTATTTTCCACTATGCTTCCAGCGTTTATGCGTCCAGAAATAATATTCTGGAGCTATATAAATTTGTTTTTCTACTTCTTGCAAAAACATATCAGTTAATGCATAGTCTTTAAAAGCGTTAGGATTTTCTGCAAGCGTTATAATTTCTGCTTCGTAATAGCCGCGTTTTACTTTAACTACTTTAAGATAAGCTGTAGTGAAATCCAGTTTTTTGGCGAGTCGTTCTGCACCGGTAAAACAGGGCACTTTAATACCCATAAAATCCTTCCAATAAACATCGTTAGTAACTTTTGGGGACTGATCACTTAAAAACCCTGTAATGCTTTTTATGTTTTTTATTTCAAGATTGTTAATAAATCCTATTGTTTCCTTGGTACTAATTAGTGAGGTATTGAATTTAGACCGTATATCTCTTACTAATTTATCAAAATATGGGTTGGCCAACTGTTTATAAACAGCTAATCCCTTAAAATCAATATAGTTTTGAATAACTATAGACCACTCCCAACTTGCATAATGACCAAAGATTAGTATAATGCTTTTATCTAAAGACTCTAAGCGTTTAAATTCTTCTGGATTAATGATTTTAAATCGTTTTTTCAATTCATATTCAGAAATGGTCATTGTTTTTAACATTTCTAAAAACATATCACACAAGTGATGGTAGAATTTTTTTCTAATATTCTTTATCTCATCTTCCGATTTATCTGGGAAAACAAGCCTTAAATTATAGTTGACGGTTTTCTTTCTATAACCAATAATGTAGTAAATCAAAACATAAACACAGTCCGAAACCAAGTACAACAATCTAAAAGGAAGTATAGAAATAATCCACAAAAAAGGATAAACAAGAATGTAAACTAGAAATTGCATTAATTAGTTTTAAATTTGCAGTAACAAACCGACATAAATTTTTTCAGGCAAATATAAACAAATCGCATTAAAAAATTTATACGGAGGTTACCTGTGACCTAATTATCAAATAGTTTTTTCCACAGGAAATATATGTTATAAATTATTTAAACGTTTACACCGCATGAGCAAATTAGATGTAGTAACAATAATTATCATTGCCGCCAATGTCATCATATCCTATAAAGGCTTTAGTGATTTTGGTTTTTTTGAAAAATATAAATTTAATGTCGGTGCTGTAAGAAGAGGAGAGCAATTCAGAATGTTTAGTTCCGGGTTTTTGCATGCCGATAACGCCCATTTATTTTTCAACATGTTTTCCTTGTATTTTTTTGCAGATGTAGTCATTGGGTTTTTAGGGGTTTTAAGTTTTGTGATTATTTATATAGGCAGCCTAATGTTAGGGAGTTTACTGTCTTTGTATTTCCATAAAAACGAATACCATTACAGTGCCGTGGGTGCCAGTGGCGCTGTAATGGGGATTATTTACTCTGCCATTTTATTACGCCCTGGCATGAGTTTGTATATGTTTTTTATTCCTATTCCTATCCCCGCATATTTATTTGGAATTGGCTATTTGTTATATTCAATTTACGGGATGAAAAACAGAATAGGAAATATTGGTCATGATGCCCATTTTGGGGGCGCCATTGGAGGTTACGTAATTACTTTGATTTTGGCGTCTTGGTTATTTGAAGATGATTTGTTAATGATACTACTTCTGGCAATCCCCATTGTTTTATTATTTGTTTTAAAGAAAGCAGGGAAGATGTAATTATTACAACTTTTAAGATTGTAATTGTGTTTGTGGCATAGCAATTGAATTTATGATGATGCGAAATATTATTTATTTATATAAATACTTGATGTTCAACAATATAATTTTTTTAATAATAAATGTAAAATAAAATCAATTGTCTTTCAATGACATATTGACTTAAATATATATATGAAGAAATCCAATTTTATAAGCCTTGACAGTTTGTCATTCCAAGAGTTTGATGAGAATTCCGAGTTAATCCCCTTAATGACACCTGAAGATGAAGAAGAGATAAACAACGAAAATTTACCTGAAACTTTACCAATATTACCATTAAGAAATACTGTTCTT
>CAXBHA010000422.1:0-3297 GCA_963974955.1 uncultured Yeosuana sp.
TCATCTGTGAAATATAGACTGTTTCCCACGGTCAGGGGTGAAAAAAACCTTTGCAATTTCACTTTTAATTCTGTGTCTTGAATAGGCTCATTATTGGCATCGGTAAGTTTGGCTTCAATAAAATAATTTTCATTAATGGTTTTTAGTTCAGAGGTTAAATGCGCGACTTTAACACTTATATCCTTTGAAACCTTTTTATATTTTTCAGAACCTATATGATTCACTTCAAAGGTGTATAGCAGCGAATCGTTTTCAAAAACTTTAGAAACATCAATTTGGGCAGTTCCTTCTGCGTTTACCAACATTGTGCCCAGAGGCACCAAGCTGTCATTCTCAAAAACCCGATAAGCGTTTAGGTCCAGGCCCTGCGCTGGGACAAATAGAGCCCCATCTTTATATATAGCGGATACTTTTAAAAAACTAAGATTGCCTTCTTTATAATAGGACACCGTTAAACGGGCTTTTTCCTGTTTTACTTGGGCATGGGACCATGAATTTATGAGAACAATAAATACGAGGCACAATAGTTGTTTGATGCTGTTTTTAATGCTATTTTCTTTCATTGCGTTTAGTATGTCTTGGTTCAATAATTCCTCTTTCTTCTGCAGTCTCATGTATGGGTATCACGGGGATGTATCTTATCAATATAGTAACAATGAGCATGGCTCCTGCCAAGGTCCCCCAGGTTATTAGCCATTCAAGATGTGTGGGCGTGTAATGGCGCCAAGATTCCGGAGCACCTTGTATTGGCAAAAATGGATGCAATAAGGTTGGGGTAACTATAACAAAACGTTTCCACCAAGCAGCAATGACCACAATAAGGCCAATAATAAATAACGGGAAAGGTTTTCTCATGCCTTTAAATAGCAATGCAACGGCAGGGAAAACCAAGCCTCCCAAAATTACGGTCCAAAACAAAGGAGACAGTTCCCCTAAAAACAGCACCCTTAAATGTTCGGCTTCTATTTTAGTGTTTTTCAACGCTGGAACCAGATATTCGTTTACATTAAAATAAATATAGATCAAAATGAGCAAGACCAGTAGTTTACCCATTCTATCAAAATGGTAATCGGTTATATAATCTTCCAAATGGCGGAATTTACGCACCAAATACATTACGCAGACGACCCCTCCAGCACCTGCCACAAAGGCACCGGCTATAAAGTAAGGCCCAAAATTTGAGCTATCCCAACCTGGTCTGTAAGTGGCCGCGAATAGCCAAGAGGTAACTGTATGGATGGCAAAAGCAACCGGTATTATTAATACCGAAAGGGTTCTTATGGACCACTTATAGATGCGCCTTTGATAGAAATTTCCGTCCCAGTTCAAAGAAAGTTTGGAATAAATTTTTGATAGTTTTTTATTGCGTTCAAATTTTTTGCTTAAAATATGAAAATCAGGCAATAGAGGAAACAGTAACAATAGAATGCTTATGGTTAAATAGGTCGTAACTACAATAACATCCCAAACAATCGGCGATTGTAACCTACCGTGCAGGAGTAAATTGTAAATCCTATCCGGTCGCCCCATATCAATAATGATGGTTAATCCACCCATTATAATGGCCGCTACCGCAATGATTTCTGCAATTCGTGTAAGTGGGGTTGCCCAAGTGACGCCAGACAGCCTTAAAATAGCGGTTATTAAAGATCCTACTAAACTTATGGCCACAAAAAAAACGAAGTTCGAAATGTAAATTCCCCACATTACATAATCGCGCATACCTGATATAACCAACCCTTTGGTGAATTGTTGGTAATAGCCATAAATTCCGCCTAAAATAATGATTACTAGAAAACCAACCCATAGCTTACCATAAAAACCGAATTTTTTTGGTGCTAAATCATCGGTTAATTGTTCGAAATTTTTCATGATTTTTTCATGTGTTTATATTTATTTGTTTTTTATAGATCATACTTCGACTGCGCTCAGCACGGGGATGGAATGCCTGTTAATCATATCGTCCCGATAGCTATCGGGAGATTTGCAAATTGTCATTGGGCATTTCATACGTTTAAATTTTTATAATTATTTTATAATAAGGCAATTAAAAAATTGAGAACGTATGGTAGGTACCGTTATGCTCTCACATTAAAAATTTTAAACAGTCCCTACCGATTGCTATCGGGAGGTGAAGAAATTTTTAAAATTTGTTAGTGTTCGTTTCATCTTTTTTTACAGATTCAAATTCGGTATAGTATTGTAGCCCTTCTTCAAAATCAACGACTCTGTCTTTGGGCGGTAAATAGTATACGCTAGGCGCCGTTCCTAAATCTTCCATCAATCTATACCCTCCCTTATCTTTTAGCAGTTTGCTTAATTGGAAGGTTTCATTGCCATTGGTAACCGAATCTTCATAAAGATCCCCGAAGAAATAAACGCCATTAGGACAGGCCGATACACAATGAGGTAATTTCTCTTGTACAATCAAATGAGGGCAAAAATCGCATTTATCAACGGTTCCCTTAACACTTGGGAAACCTGCATAATCTGGAGTATATCCAGCATTATGATCCATCTGGTCTCCATGCTCCATGCTCATGGTGATTTCAGTCATCTTTCCCTGGTCGGGTTGTTCCCAATTGAATATCCGTACAGAATAAGGACAGGCTGCCATGCAAAAACGACACCCTATGCAACGTTCATTGTCAATTAATACAATGCCATCCCTACGTTTAAAGGTAGCGTCGACAGGACAGACCTTAACACAGGCAGGAGCATCGCAATGTTGGCATGGTGTTGGCATCCAGTATGGCGAAGATTCCGGATTGTCCTGCATTTTATAAATCTTTAGCCATGCATTGTCCCCTTGTATAAAATGGTTCTTGTTACATGATTTTTGGCATTGCTTGGCATTTCTGCACCTGGCCAAATCAATTACCATTACAAATTTTTTATTGGGGATACCTTCCCTAACATTATAATGGTCTCCTTTAATGGAGGAGTGTTCTTCTACTTTTGAAACGGGAACCTTAACGATGTTGCCATCGGTATCCAACAATTCAACCATTTCTTCTTCTTCCAAAGATTTTGCAACGGCCGTCCCTCCAATTACCGAAAGCAATCCTAATTTCAGACCTTTGTTCAAGAAATCTCTTCTTGAGTTGTCGTCGTCGTTCATGTTTGTCATAATCTTAGCCTAGGTTATTTTACGTTATTTTGATTCAGAATCTTTTCCCAACCAATTAAGAAACGATTTATTCGAAATATTTTTCTTAACCAAATTTGCCTGTTTTACCGCGTTTGTCTTTACTTTTACGGTAGTTCCGTCTGGTCTTAGCAATATTTTATAGTCAT
>CAXBHA010000423.1:0-3289 GCA_963974955.1 uncultured Yeosuana sp.
TAGATTCTTCATTTCGTTCCACTCCATTCTGAATGACAAAAATGGTATTATGAATGAATACGGACATTCAAACAAATTATTTATTTCTAACGTAAATCAATTTGAAACGGCCATTACTTTGATCCCGTTGCTCCATTTCAAACATGTCCAACGATTTAAACAACGGTGTTAATTTTTCAAAACCAAAATTCCTCGCATCAAAATTCGGTTGTTTTTTAAGAATAAGTGAACCGACATCACCTAAAAACGCCCATCCATCATCATCTGCGGCATCAGATACCGAACTTTTAAGCATTTTAATAACCTTAGGTGTAATATTATATAAATTAACTTTTGAGGTTTTCGTTCCATCTCCAGATTTCTCACTATGGGTTTTTAGGATTTCAAGATAAATAAACTTATCACAAGCCACAATAAACGGGTCTGGGGTTTTCTTTTCTCCAATACCATAAACCTGCAACCCAGCTTCTCGTAATCGTGTGGCCAATTTTGTAAAATCACTATCTGAGGATGCCAAACAAAAAGCATCTACTTTATTGGAATATAAAATATCCATGGCATCAATTATCATGGCTGAATCCGTGGCATTCTTTCCTGTGGTATAACTGTATTGCTGGATAGGGCTAATGGCATTTTCAAGAAGCACACTTTTCCATTTTGCTAAATGAGGCTTGGTCCAATCGCCGTAAATTCTCTTTATGGTTGGTGTCCCGTACTTTGCAATTTCCTGCATCATTTCGGTTATATACTTCGAAGGGATATTATCACCGTCTACTAAAACAGCTATTTTAAGGTCTTTTATCATAATGGTTAAAGATACTAAAAAAAAGATTCAGACTTAAAAATTCTATACATCCTTTGAAAAAAGCACATACATTTTAATTTTTGAATGTCCGTATTCATAATACCATTTTTGTCATTCAGAATGGAGTGGAACGAAATGAAGAATCTATTGAAAATCAATGCGGTTCCTCCTTTGTCGGAATGACAAAATCATTATATTTTCAGGCTTATGACAAATTACGGACATTCAAATTTTATTTTAACATGTTTTAACAATATATATAAATTAATAATAATTATTTTTAGATCGACTAATTTAAAATAGTATTAAATAATCTATCAAAATAATGAAAATATTACAATTTAAAAGCCTCCGGATTATTAGCTTGATGCTTGCTTTAACCATTCTTTGTATACCACAGCATACAGAAGCTCAAAGCAGAAAGAAAAAAAATAAAGATAAAAAAACCGAAGTTGCCATTGCTCCACCGGCAAAAGACAAAGAAAAAAGCATTGAAGATCTAGTTAAATCCAGTAAAGAAATTGATGGTCTTTTTAAAATTTACCAAGACACCATTAAAGGTTCTATTCAAATCCTTATTACAAAAGACCAACTAGGGAAAGAATTTATTTATTTCAGCCAAATTGCCGATGGTGTTTTAGATGCAGGCAGGATGAATAGAGGGTCCTATAGAGGCTCAAAAGTATTTAAAATTGAGAAATATTTTAATAAAATAGAATTTATTACGCAAAACACCTCCTTTTATTTTGACCCCAATAATGCTCTATCAAAATCGAAAGATGCCAATATTAGCAACGGAACAATGGCAAGCATAGACATAGAGGCATTTGATAAAGAAAAGGGCCTTTATTTAATTAAGGCAGATGATTTATTTTTAAATGAAACGCTTGTACAAATTAAGAATCCTGCCAGACCAGGAGAATCACCAACTGCGTTTAAACTTGGTAATTTAGATAAAGACAAAACAAAAATTAATGCTATTAGAAATTATGCTAAAAACACCGATCTAGAAGTTGAATATGTGTATTCATCGCCTTCTGTGTTAAATAGAGGCTCAAATGCCGTTGCAGATGGGCGAAACGTAAGTATAAAAATTTATCATAGCCTTATTGCTATGCCGGAAAATGATTTTAAACCACGGTTTGATGACCCAAGAGTAGGCTATTTTAATACAGAAATTGAAGATCAGACCTCAACAAGTTCTACCCCATATAGAGACTTAATAAATCGATGGGATTTAGTTAAAAAGGATCCAAACTTGGCACTTTCTGAGCCCGTTAAACCTATTACTTGGTGGATAGAAAATTCGACTCCTTTGGAGTGGCGGGAAACCATTAAAGAAGCTGTTTTACAATGGAATGTAGCCTTTGAACAAGCTGGGTTTAAAAATGCCATGGTTGTTAAGGTACAACCCGATGATGCCACTTGGGACGCTGGTGATATAAGATATAATGTTTTGAGGTGGACGTCTTCTCCAAAACCTCCTTTTGGTGGTTATGGTCCTAGTTTTGTAAATCCTAAAACGGGTGAGATATTAGGAGCAGATATCATGCTAGAATATGTTCATTTTACAAATAGAGTGCTTTATGATAAATTATATAGTTTAGCCTCACTTGATGAACCATTTAACGAATCTGAATTTGAAAACAACGATATTTATAATTGTTCGCTAGGAAATAAAATTCAGCAAGATGTTATGTTTGCAAATCAAGTTGCCATAGCATCAGGTGCATCCGATTTAGAAATGGCACGGCTTAAGAAAGAATCCATGATGGCCTTAATTATGCACGAAGTGGGCCATACTTTAGGACTGATGCATAACATGAAAGCGAGTCAATTATTTTCCCCTGAACAACTGGAGGATGCCGATTTTATTAAAGGAAAGTGTTTAACGGCCTCTGTTATGGATTATGCGGCTTTAAACATTACTAGAGACAGAAGTAAACAAGGACAGTATGATGATGTTGCCGTAGGGCCTTACGATGTTTGGGCTATTCAATTGGGATATACCCCGTTTAAATCGACAAAACCTGAACATGTTTTTGGTAATGATGCCGACGATATGCGATCTCCAGGAAAGGCCATTGACCCAAGAGTTAATGTCTCAGACCAATCAAACAATCAAATTAAGTGGTCTATCGACAGAATTGAACTATCAAACGATTTGATGAAAGAAGCTAAAAACAAATTCACGCCAACAGACGAATCCTATCAAGAATTAAGGCGTGTGTATTATTTGTTAAGTTCTCAAAAAGCATCAGCAGCAAATACTATTTCAAGATTTATTGGCGGTGTTTATGTAGATCGTGCCATGGCTGGCCAAGAAGGAGAAACTAAACCATACACACCGGTAAGTTTAGCAGACCAAAAAAGAGCTATGGCTGCTTTAAGCAAATATGTGTTTGCGCCCACTGCTTTTGATGCTCCAAATGATTTGTATAATTATTTGGCAATGCAACGTCGTGGTTTTAATTTTAGAACTCC
>CAXBHA010000424.1:0-3268 GCA_963974955.1 uncultured Yeosuana sp.
GTGAAAACCTTTAGCTTTTCAATGGTTTTAATGGCTTCTTTATAATTATTCCCTTTAGTAGTGAATGAAATCATCCCACCAAAATCGGTCATTTGGGCTTTTGCTACCGCATGATTAGGATGGTCTTCAAACCCCGGCCAATACACTTTTTCGATTTTTGGATGTGTTTTTAAAAAATGCGCAATTGCTCTTCCGTTCTCACAATGGCGTTGCATTCTTATGTGCAATGTTTTTATGCCTCGTAATACTAAAAAACTGTCCTGTGGCCCACAAATAGCACCACTTGCATTTTGAATAAAATACAAATTGTCTGCTAACTCTTTGTTTTTAACCACCAATGCACCCATAACAACATCGCTATGGCCCCCCAAATATTTAGTTGCCGAATGCATTACAATATCCGCCCCTAAATCTAATGGAAGTTGCAAATAGGGTGTAGCAAAGGTGTTATCGACAGCTAAAAGAATACGGTGTTTTTTTGCAACCACTGAAATGGCCTTAATATCGATGATATTCATCATTGGGTTGGTTGGTGTTTCTACCCAGATAAGTTTTGTGTTTACATTAATATATTCCCCAATATTCGAAGCGTTTTGCATTCCTATAAAATGAAATTTTATACCAAACCCTTGAAATATCTTGGTAAACAACCTATAAGAGCCCCCATACAAATCGTTAGTTGAAATAACCTCGTCCCCAGGTTTTAAAAGTTTCATGACGGCATCAATGGCCGCAAGACCAGAACCAAAGGCCAGCCCAAACTGCCCGTTTTCAATACTCGCAAAAGAAGATTCCAATGCATGTCGCGTTGGGTTCTGGGTTCTGGAATATTCGTACCCTTTATGCCCTCCAGGAGTGGATTGCGCATAGGTTGATGTTTGATATATTGGCGGCATAATGGCACCATATGCTGCATCGTGCTGTTGCCCCCCATGAATGGTTTTTGTGTTAAATTTCATTAGTTGTTCTGTTTATACAAATGTAGTTTATAATTCGGTGTATTCAAATGCAATATTTATCTTTAGGGCCTGTTAATCTTGTTAGATGCTTATGAAACATTATTTTTTTATTTTTGTTTGCTTGTTTATACTTGTTTCTTGTAAAAATGACCCTTTAATTGCCTTTAAAGAAACAACTATATCTACCGATGAAAATTCAACTGTTGAGGTTAATATTCCTTTAGCGGAAGGTAATACCGAAATGGCTCAATCTATTAACAAAACCATTAAAAACAGTGTCATTTACGCGTTGCAAATAGGAGCTCAAAATATGATAACATCCAAATCTATTGAAGAAAGCATAAAGGCGTTCGATAAAGACTTCCATGATTTTTTAAATGATTTTCCTGAAAGCGAACAACATTGGGAAGCTCAAATAGATGGGGATGTTATGCATCAATCTGAAGACATTATAAGCATTGCCATAACTTCTTATGTAGATACTGGAGGTGCTCATGGCTCGCTGAACATTTCGTTTTTAAACTTTAATGCACAAACTGGAAAAACAATTTTAAATACAGATTTATTCAAGGATAAAAAAGCCTTTTATAATCTTGCTAAATCCTATTTTTTGGCTAATGTAAATACTGAAGATTCTCTTTTTGAACCTGAAAAATTTGTGCTTCCAGCGAATATTGGTTATACGGTTGATGGTATTATTTTACTATATAACACCTACGAAATTGCCGATTATTCAGAAGGCGTCATAGAATTTACCATTCCGTACGATAAAGTGAACTCTTTATTGGTTTTTGATAGCTTGCAATAACGTTTGTATACACACTTGTTTACCATGAAAAAAGTATATTATTTAAAAACCTGCAGCACATGCAACCGCATATTGAAAGACCTTGGACTCTCTTCAGATTTTATTTTGCAAGACATTAAAACCGAAGAAATAACCGTAAAGCAATTGGACGAAATGAAACAGTTGGCTGGAAGTTATGAAGCGTTGTTTAGTAAACGTTCTAAACTTTATAAAGAAATGGATTTAAAAAATCAGACCCTCGAAGAACGCGATTACAAACATTATATACTAGATCATTATACTTTTTTAAGTCGACCCGTTATTATTGTTGACAACACCATTTTTATTGGAAACTCTAAGCACGTTGTTGCTCAGGCAAAACACTATATACATTCAAAGTAAACAAACAGTCTCCTTACAGAAAAACTTCCAAAATTTTCGCGTTTTCAGACTTTAATTCAATCTGATTTATGCTAGCAGGCAGCAGCATGGTTTGACCTGCCTTTAGGGGAAACGGCTTTTTATTACAAATTACATCCACATGCCCTTCAACACACATATAGATGACGAATGAATCTAAATCACTGTAATTTTTGGTGATTTGCCCTTCTAATTGAATGATATTGGTTTTAAAATAAGGCGAATAAACGAGTTCGCTAGATTCATTTTTCTTTAACTTATAAGATGTTTTGTAACTATCATAACGTTTATAGTCAATAGCATCAACAGCCAATTCAGTATGTAATTCTCGCTCCTTTCCTGTAGTTATATCTACCCGGTTATAATCGTAAATTCTATACGTAATATCCGATGTTTGTTGAATTTCAGCTAACATAACCCCAGCACCAATAGCATGAACTCTTCCTGTTGGAATATAAAATGTATCGCCCTGTACTATTTTTTCAGAATTTAAAATTTCTAAAACCTTACCTTCTTCAAGTTTGCTTAAATAGGTTGCTTTATCAATATTTTGATTAAATCCAATGATTAATTCAGCATCCTCATCAGCCTGCATGATATACCACATTTCATTTTTTCCAAAAGAATTATGGCGTGTCCTGGCAAGTTCGTTGCTAGGATGTACTTGAATTGACAGTGGTGTTTTAGCATCGATATATTTTATAAGAATTGGAAAATTATTTCCAAATGCCTTATACACTTTCTCGCCAATTAAAGCGCCTTTATACTCGTTAATAAGTTCCTTTAGGCTTTTCCCTTGTAACGGCCCAGAAGCCACAACAGACACGTCGCCATCGACATCTGAAAGCTCCCAACTTTCCCCAATATTAGATTTGTCCGATTCCTTATTAAATATGGTAATTAACTTGTCTCCTCCCCAAATGCGCTCTTTTAAAATGGGAAAAAAAGTAATAGGATATTCTAAATTCATAAAATCTTCTGTTTAAGGCAAAGGTATTAAATTTTATCAGCCTTAATTGAATATTTCCGTCCGGGTTAAATAATAAGAATTTGAATGTCCGTATTCATTCATAATACCATTTTTGTCATTCAGAATGGAGTG
>CAXBHA010000425.1:0-3268 GCA_963974955.1 uncultured Yeosuana sp.
ATAGCCCTGCTTTTGAAAAAAGAATTCTAACCAGTGGTCTTAATAACGTTGGATTAAATCCTCCAATGCCTTGCCCAGAACCACCTTGACCTCGACGGTCTTCAATATTCGAACTTTTTCTTCTACCTTTCCATTTCATAATGATTATCTAATTATGTGCTATAATTATTAACTATAATTTCATTTTTTTAAGGCGCTGGATTAGGGATTACTGAATGTACCACATTAATTTGCGCTATTACTTCTTGACTTAAATTAATTTTAATACTGTCAATATTTTCTTTTAACTGTTTTAAATTGGTAGCTCCAATAATAGTACTGGCTACAAATGGTTGTTGTGTAACAAATGCTAAACTCATTTGTGCTAAACTCATATTATTGTCTTCTGCAATCTTTAAGTAATGCTTTGTGGCTGTGGTAGACTGTGCACTGCTATATCTTGCAAATCTTGGATATAATTTTAATCTAGAATAATCACCTGCTGTTCCTTTTATATATTTACCAGACAACACACCAAAAGCCATGGGTGAATAGGCTAATAAGCCAATATGTTCTCTTATAGACACCTCAGCCATATCACCTTCAAAAACTCGATTTATTAAAGAATATGCGTTTTGAATGGTTGCCATCCTAGGTAAATTATGTGTCTTAGACTCTTCTATATAGCGCATCGCTCCCCAAGCTTTTTCGTTAGACATCCCAATATGACGAATTTTACCTGCCTTAATTTGTTCCTCAAGGGAATGAAGTACTTCATTAAAATTGTCTTTCCATGCGTCATTTGGATTGTGTTTGTAATCTCTAACTCCAAAGGTGTTGGTTTGTCGTTCTGGCCAATGCAGTTGATATAAATCAATATAATCAGTTTGTAATCGTTTTAATTCTTTAGTAATAGCATCATTGATAGCTTCTTTACGAAATCCATTGGTGCGAATATGTGCCGTATAATCACCTGGACCGGCAATTTTTGATGCTATTATAACCTTATTTCTATTACCTCGTTTTTGCAACCAATTTCCAATAATTTTGCTGGTTCGTCCGCTTATTTCAGCAGTAGCGGGAACTGGATATAATTCAGCTGTATCAATAAAATTAACACCTTGTTCTATGGCGTAATCAAGTTGTTCATGCCCTTCGTCTTCGGTATTCTGGTTACCATACGTCATCGTGCCTAAACATATTTTACTGACTTTTAATTGGGTGTTTGGAAGCGTTGTATATTTCATGAATTTAATTCTTTGCAAGTTCTAAATAAAAAAGATTAAAGATAAAAAAAAACCTTTCAGGGTAAAAGGCTCTGAAAGGTTTAAAACCATGTTAACAAAACACTGTTGTTATGAAGAGTCGCGTCCCGATAGCTATTGGGAGTTATTGTGACGACGTAGTAATCTCTTAATTGATAAGTAGATTCCACAGCAAATTTAAATTTGCTTCGCAATGAATTTCTCTTCTAGTTATCGTTTAATAATCTTGAAAGCTCATCTAATTTAGGGGTTAAAATAACTTCAATACGTCTGTTTTTTGCCTTTCCTTCAGCTGTACTATTGGTTGCTATAGGTGCATATTCACCACGTCCAGCCGCCGTTAAATTTTCAGGATTAATTGCTGTATTTTCTCTTAAAATATTGACGATAGCTGTAGCGCGTTTGGTTGATAAATCCCAGTTACCACTTAGCTGTCCATTGCCTTGATAAGGAACATTGTCTGTATGGCCTTCAATCAGTACCGCTATATCAGGATTTTTCCCTAATACGGTTCCTAATTGTTGCACGGCACGTCTTCCTTCGGTACCAACGGCCCAGCTTCCAGATCCAAATAATAATTTGTTTTCCATAGATACATAGACTTTACCATTGCGTTGTTCAACGGTTAATCCTTTGCCTTCAAAATCTGTCAAAGCTTTTGAGATCGCCTCTTTCAATGCTTTCATCGCTGCGTCCTTATCTGAAATTACTTTTTCAAGTTCAGCCACTCTATTGGATCTGTCTTCTAGTTCTCTTTTAAGTTTTTCCAAACGCTGATTTTCCGCTGCCAAGGCCTGTTCTTTAGCTTCCAATTGGGCTAACAATTCTCTGTTTTTTTGAGAATTTGCAGCTATAGATGCTGAACTGTTTTTTTCTAAAGCATCATAAGACGCTTTCAAATTATCTAAATTAGCTTTAGCAGCGTTATAATCGCTTTGTAATCTGTCACGCTCTGCAACGGCTTCATCATAAGCGGTTTGAAGTTGTTTTAATTCATTTTCTGCTACTGTTTTCGCACTTAATAGGGTTTCATTGTCTTCAGAGAGTTTTCTGTTTTCTTGTTTTAAATTATTATATTTTCCTTCCAATTCTTTATAAACTTTAGGAGACACACATGAGGCTACAAGGACTAAAGTTAATACTGCTAATGAGATTTTTTTAATCATTTTTTAAGTTCTGTTTAAGATTATTTTCTATTTCTACTAAAATGGGGCAATGATCGCTATGCACGGCATCAGAAAGTATAACGGCTCTTTTTATCTTTTCTTGTATTGGTCTTGAAACCATGGCGTAATCTAATCGCCATCCTTTATTGTTTGCTCTGGAATTTGCCCTATAACTCCACCATGTATAGTTGTCCGGCTCTTTATTAAGATGTCTAAACGAATCAATAAAACCACTGTTAATAAATTTCCCTATCCATGTACGTTCTACTGGTAAAAACCCCGAAGTATTACTTAATCCTTTTGGATTATGAATATCTATTTCTTCATGGCAAATATTATAATCTCCACAAATAATTAAATGTGGAATATCCTTTTTAAGTGAATTAATATACTCCTGAAACATATCCATATACTCCAACTTATGATCTAACCGTGCATCATTGGTTCCCGATGGCAAGTATAAACTCATTACAGAGAAATCGTCAAAATCTGCGCGTAGATTTCGTCCTTCAAAATCCATCGATTCAATTCCGGTACCATATTCAACATGGTTTGGTTTGGTTTTAGATAATATAGCGACACCACTATACCCCTTTTTTTGTGCACTAAACCAGTAATTGTATTTATAACCAGCTTCAGCAAAAACATCTAAATCCAATTGTTCTTTTAAGGCTTTAATTTCCTGTAAACAAATCACATCTGGGTTGGCGCTTTTTAACCACTCTATAAACCCTTTATTGATTGCAGCTCGAATTCCGTTTACGTTATACGATATAATCTTCATGTATTAAAATAAGAATTTTAGCTAAAATAAATAATGCGTTACTTTTACGCTATTATTTTATAGCACATTTAACG
>CAXBHA010000426.1:0-3265 GCA_963974955.1 uncultured Yeosuana sp.
GAGTATGAAAAGTTTGATTTTCTCCATTTAGATTTAGAAGGGTATGATGCTGATTTGATTATGGGGTTAGAATATTTACCTCGCCTTATAGTATTTGAAAACGAGCATGTTAAAGATGCTGGTAAGTATGATGATGTTACGGACTTTTTAAAGAAGAAAGGTTATAATATTATTGAAGAAGGTATAGATACTATGGCTGTAAAATATTAAAGGTGGCTGGTTATAAGATATTTCTTAAAGACTTATGCGGAGGGATTTGGCTTTTGCCGAATCCCTTCGTATATTTACAGGGTAAATGAGGTGCGAGCCCACAAATTCAATTAGATGATTTATCAATTTATCGACATGCCAACACTTGTGTTGACGTGTATTATGACTACCTATTTAACAGGGATAGTTATTGTGTTTAACCAATGTAAAGATATGAAGTAATGAAAAATTTCACTTCGATTTGTAATAAAGGTTTTGTAATGGCTATTAACGGATATTCAATTTCCGTTCAATATGGTCCTGGGAATTATGTTGATAGCGATATCAGATATTCTGATGATAATCCTATGGATCATGTGGTTTGGGAAAGTGATTTAGCAGAGGTTATGATCACTGATTTATTAAATAGGCCTTTGTTTGATAAAGGGGATGATTACTTAGATGATGCCGTTTTAGGACATTGTACTTCAGAGACTGTTGCTCGAATCATTAGTACTTTAGTTCATGCCCCAGAAGGGGAGGATGTTCGACCTGCTATTGTACAAATTGTTGAAGCTTCGCATTAAATTTGTGGAGATTCATCTCTTCGTTCGTATATTTATGGGGTCCGGTTGCGGGCGTATTGTTTAATTAAAACCTAGTTAAGATGTTTGTAGAAAAAATCAATGAGGCGCAAGAGTTGTTAAAGCATAACGAATGGATTGATAAAGTTGAAATTCGTTTCGATATTAAAGGAAATCAATATGGACATATTTTTTCAGCATTTACTATGGTAATTCAACACAATAAATATAATGATAGTGGGTTTGATTATCACCTAACAGAAACTGGAATGTTTGGGAGATTTATGGGTAGTGTTGAGTTAATGAAAAACGGGACTGGGTTTTATGTTATTAAATCATTTTTTGGAAAGATAGTTAAGCAAAAGATTAAGTTTGAGCACCTTGAATTTAAGAAAAAGGTTAGTGTTGCTAAGATTCTTGAGAAACAAGAGCCTATTAGTGAAAAAGAAACCGCAAATATGCCCTTCTAATGGAAAATTTAATGAAAAGGCTGGTTTACTCGTTAGAAATGCACGAGGTTATAGAAATGTCACGGGAATTACGTGAACTATCTGAAATGTCACCAACTGAACGTGAAATTTATGCAATGTATAACCCAGATGCCGAGATTATTTCAGTTTGTGATAGTGAGTCATTAATTTCATCGAGAGAAGAAATTCTAATGTTTATGAATTAATATTTGGAGAAGCAAGATTTTGTTCGTATATTCACGGAGTCCGGTTGCGGGCACTTAAAGACACAGAGATGAACGTTTTATATTTACATGGCTTAGAAAGCAAACCCACAGGTCCTAAAATGCAGTATTTAAAGGATCGTTTTGATGGTTATTATGCTCCTGAAATCGATTATGAAGATCCTGATTCATTTGAGGAGATTGTTGACTTGTGTATTGCTGAGGAATTTGACATGATTATTGGTTCTTCTATGGGAGGCTATTTTGCCGGTGCCATAGGAACTGCACTTGACATTCCAATTATTGTTTTTAATCCTGCTTTCCATTCTCGCACATTTGAACCATACGGTGTTACAACGGGTTCAAATCCCATGAACGGGGTGGTGGTGTTGGGCATGGATGATGACGTTATTGACCCTATAAAAACGTTTAAAATGGTAGAAAATTGCGAGTCATTGGCCGTTATGCCAATTGAAGGTATGGGTCACCGCACTTCATTTGATGTTTTTGTAAAAGCAATTGAAACAATTATTCCAGAAGATATTGGTTAATATTTATCTACATGATTAAATTGGTAGATATATTATTAGAAGAATACCCCAAGGGGGAATATATTTCTTTAGATGGTAAAGAGAAGGAAGAAGCACAACAAGTTTTATTTGATTTAATAAATAATGCTTATTCTTCAATTGGAGGTCACTTAAAAATAAAATCTCCTTCTGACATCTTAACTCCTGAACTAGGATTTTGGAGAGCTGCTGATATAGATGAAGATCCTGAATTAGATGTTGTTTATTTTGGTAAAATTACACCAAGAGGAGTAAAACATACTGGAATAGGACACGATGGTGATAGAAGTAATATTAAAAATCTATTGATTAGAAAATCAAGGGAACTAAATGAACCTGGTAACTACGTTGAGATAAGTGGTGCTGCTTTTGATTCATTTGTTGGGAGAGCAGGTGTGCCTGTAATCAATGATGAGGAAAAAGTACGTGCGATTCTTAAGGGAAAAGACTTGGAATGGCACGGTGAACACCCAGAGGGTAAGAAAGAAGGTGATGGTTGGTACACTAGAAAAATTGGTGGTAAAGCTGTCACAAAAACCTTAGCAGGGAACGTATAATTTACATATTTATTACAAAATACACACTAGAATGAAAGAATTAAACGCATTTAAAAAATTCCTTAACGAAGGTAAGCTTTTTGAGGCATTAAATAAGGATCTAAAAGAATTTGGTCCTGATTTAGAAAAAAAACTTAAAGATTTAGGGCTTGCCCCCTCCATCCTTTCAAATGACAAGAAGAATATGGCTTTTGATGCGATTGGAGAAGATCCTAAAAAAGTAGCAATTGTATTATCGTCATTCACCAATCCTCTTAAGAGTTTTGAGTTAGTTTGGAATTCTGCTTCTGAAAAAATTGTAATGAAAGCAGTAGATAACTTTCAAACACAAACAGGCCAAATGAGTAGTAAAGTTTTTCAAAAATCGGGTTGGGATGAAGATCCTAAGTATACAAAAAATCTTAACCCTGGGGATATTTTTAAAACTAAAGTAGAAGTTTACCCAGGTGACCTTAAAGCGATTTCCTATTATAGAGTTCCCCCAAACAGATCAGAATCACTAGCCGAGGGTAAGCTTGATGATATTAGACGTCAAATTTATAAGGGAATGGACTTAATTGATGGTGCTTTAGGAAAAGCTAAAGGCAGTATCCCCCAAGAGGATTGGGATTCACTTTATGCTCTTGTAAGTAAAATAGAATCTAAAGCAGATCGTATAAAAGACGTTAAAGAAAAGGTAAATGAGTCATTTGA
>CAXBHA010000427.1:0-3262 GCA_963974955.1 uncultured Yeosuana sp.
GCTGGTTAGTATTGGTGGCGATGGAACCATTTTAAGAGCCATAACATTTGTTAAAGATTCCGGAATTCCAATCATAGGAATTAATACAGGTCGATTAGGGTTTTTGGCAACCATTCAAGTGAATGAAATTGAAAAAGCCATTCAAAATATTATTGATGGAAAATATACGATATCAGAACGAAGCTTATTATCTATAGAAACGACACCTCCAAATGATGACATTACTTCTTTTAACTTTGCCTTAAATGAAATCGCTGTTAGTAGAAAAAACACAACATCCATGATTACCGTAGAGACCTATTTAAACGGTGAATTTCTTAATTCCTACTGGAGCGATGGCCTTATAGTTTCAACACCTACGGGTTCTACCGGATATTCGCTAAGTTGCGGAGGACCAGTAATTACGCCAGATACCAATAGTTTTGTAATAACACCAATTGCTCCTCATAACTTAAGTGCCCGTCCTCTTATTATTACAGATTCTACTGAAATTCAGCTTAAAGTTATGGGTAGAGAAGAGAGCCATTTAGTGTCTTTGGATTCTCGAATTGCAACTCTAGATAATGGCACTCTCATTAAAATTAAAAAGGCCTCCTTTAAAATTAAAATGATTGATCTTTTAAACGAAAGCTTTTTAGATACCCTACGTAAAAAACTTCTTTGGGGAGAAGACAAACGTAATTAGACAATAATTATCAAGTTTTTATGTTTTTACACTAATTCAATTAGTTACTAATTGTTTTCGCCAAATCTTATTTATTATATTTGCAAACTTTTAAGTATTTATGAGGTCTATAACCATAATAATATTAAGCATACTAAGTGTTCATATTAGCTACTCTCAAATAAACGAAATTGGGGTGTTTATTGGAGGAAGTAATTTTATAGGAGATGTTGGGGCCACCAATTACATTGCACCAAACCAACTTGCTATTGGCGGTCTTTATAGATGGAACAGAAGCCCAAGACATTCTTACCGAGTTTCTTTGATTTTTACTGATTTAAAGGGGATTGATGCGAAATCCAATGATCCGAGACGTATTCAACGAGATTATAAGTTTTCCACCAAACTTACCGAAATTTCGGCAGGTATGGAATTTACATTCCTTGATTTTAATTTGCATTCAGGTAAAAAAATGGCAACGCCTTATTTATATTCGGGCCTTAGCGTAGCACATCATGATAATTATTATTTTTTAAATGGGGTGCAAACTTCAGAATCCACATCCAGTTGGGCATTTGGAATCCCTATGGCGCTCGGCTTAAAAGCAAACTTTTTAGATAGTTTTGTTTTTAGTATTGAAGTTGGTGCGCGCTATACTTTTTCAGACAACTTGGAGGGAAACTACCCTAAGGACCCAGCAAAAAAACCTTATCGATTTGGAAATTTAAACAATAATGATTGGTACATGTTTTCAGGTATTTCTTTAACATATACCTTTGGAAAAAACCCTTGTTATTGTGAAAATTAAATAAATGGGCTTAAAGGAAAAAATACACGTAAACAAACTTCCAAAACATGTTGCCATTATAATGGATGGTAACGGTCGTTGGGCCAAAAAACAAGGAATGGCGCGTGCTTTTGGTCATAAAAACGGTGCAAAATCAGTACGACGGGTTGTTGAAGGATGTGCCAACCTTGGTATTGAGAATCTTACCCTTTATGCGTTTTCCACAGAAAACTGGAATCGACCTAAACTAGAAGTTCAAACCCTCATGCGGCTTTTAATTTCTTCATTAAGAAAAGAAATAAACACCCTATTGGACAATAATATAAAACTTTGTGCTATTGGCAATTTAAATACACTACCCAAAAAGGTTTTTCTAGAGCTTACCGAAGTTATGGAAAAAACAAACCTAAATAATAGCATGACTTTAACAGTTGCCTTAAGTTATGGTTCAAGGGAAGAATTAATGAACACGATAAAAGAAATAAGCATTAAAGTTAAAAATAATATAATTTCGCCAGAAAACATTGATGAATCAATTATAAATGAGCATCTTTACACGCGAAATTTACCAGATGTAGATTTACTAATAAGAACAAGTGGGGAACAGCGAATAAGTAATTTTTTACTTTGGCAAATAGCATATGCCGAATTGTATTTTACAAATACCCTTTGGCCAGATTTTTCCAAAGAAGATTTGTACGATGCCATTATTGAATATCAAAAAAGAGAACGACGATTTGGGAAAACAAGTGAACAAATTAGATAATATTTTACTATTGAAAACATATTTTAAACACTGCTTATTCGCTTTAATCATTATTGGCAGTATCAAAACTCAAGCTCAAGAAATTTCATATGATAAAGGTGAAAAATACGTTTTAGGAGATGTCACTGTTTCAGGAAATTCAAGTTTTAACGACCAAACCATTGTTACCTACTCTGGATTAAGCAAAGGAAAGGAAATAACCATTCCTGGCGAGGACATAAGCAATGCCATTAAAAAATTATGGAATTCTAAGCTTTTTGGCGATATAGAAATTTATCTCATTAAAATTGAAGGTCATGTTGCCTACATAGAAATTAAACTTTCAGACTTGCCAGAACTAAACGAAATAAAAATCAATGGTGTTAAAAAAGGGAAAATTGAAAGTATCATTAAAGATAATAAACTTAAAAAGGGGACTAAAGTAACCGAAAACCTAATAACTACCACAAAAAACTTTCTGGCTACCAAATACAAAAAAGAAGGGTTTTTAAATACAAAAATAAATATCAATACCATAGAAGTTAAAGACTCCATTGATAAGGCTAGGGTTAATATGGTCTTAAATATTGATAAAGGCGACAAAGTTAAAATTAAAAATATAGAATTTATAGATAATACTATTTTTAGTGATAAGAAGCTTAGAAAGAGCATGAAAAACACGAAGAAAATCAATCGCCTTCGCTTACTAAAACGCTCAAAGTTTATTGATTCTGCCTACCAAAAGGATTTAAGTAAGGTTATAGATAAATATAAAGAAAATGGGTATCGAGATGCACGAATACTATCGGATAGTTTAATAAAAAACAATGACAAAACAATTTCTCTACAAATAAAGGTGAATGAAGGCGAAAAATACACCTTTGGAAATATTACGTTTATTGGCAATACCGTTTATAGTAATGAGATATTAAACAGAATGTTACGTATCAAAAAAGGAGAGACGTACAATGGTGTGTTGCTTGAGAAAAGAATTGCTGATAATTCAAAACCTGATGCATTGGACATTACAAACCTATATCAAAACAATGGTTATTTATTCTCATCC
>CAXBHA010000428.1:0-3259 GCA_963974955.1 uncultured Yeosuana sp.
AATGGTCCACAAAGGGTTGTTATAAACAGGGTTTTCAGATTCTCCAAATTGTCTCCGGTACGATCGCTGTCTATCAGGAAATACATCGCCATTACTTGCTACATAGGTACCCTTATAGTCTGAAATATCGAAATCCGGTGAAGTTCGCAGAAGCCCCAATAAAACACCATTTGTATTTTCCCCGGCTTGTATGATCCTATTGGAATCTGTATTTGTATAAGATACCTTATTGCTCCAACTTAACCAATCGGTAAGTTGTACTTGAGTGTTGAGCCGTAGGCTTTGACGTTTGTAATCGAAATTTTTGATTATTCCCTCTTGATTAAGATTCTCGTAACTAAAAAAGTAGGATGCCCTTTCACCGCCACCACTAACGGAAACATTATGTTGTGCATAGACACCGGTTTGGAACACCTGGTCGTAGTTACTGTCAACAAATGTTTCTTTGGAATTTTTTGTGGTTACCGGATAATAAATGTTCCCCGTGGTGTTTGAAATGAAATAGCGTCCCGTTTCATCAACTTCATCAGTGCCTCCCGGGCGGTCTACTATTTTATCTCCCCATGATTCAGCAAAGTTTATATTTCTCACACCACTTCTTCCTTGTCCAAATTTATTTTGCAATGGTGTTCTTACATTAATATCATCAAACGATTGTGTAAAGGAATACTGTACAGTAGGTTTTCGTCCAAGTTTTCCATTTTTGGTAGTAATAACAATAACACCATTGGCGGCTCGTGAACCCCATAGTGCTGCTGCGGATGCACCTTTTAAAACCTGTACCGATTCGATATCCTTTGAATTGATATCATCCAAACGGGACTGCTGACTGATAGTAACATCTCCAATATTATCATTGCTCACAGGGATGCCGTCCAGGATTATTAACGGTTGACTGCCTCCTTGAATGGTATTGGCACCACGTATTTGGATCGAAGATCCTGATCCTGGGTCGCCATTTGACTTTCCGATCCTCACACCAGAGGCCTTGCCTGCTAAGGCATTGATAACTCCTGTCTCACCTGATTTAACGATGCCTTCAGTTTTAACAATGGAACTGGTTGAACCGGATTCGTCAACTAACTGTTTTGTTCCAATGGCCGTAATAATTACTTCGCTTAACTCAGCAGCATTTTCCAATAACACAATATTCAAGACCACCGTACTGCCTACTTTAACCTCTTGGGCCGCATACCCCAAATAAGAAAAAACCAATACATCGTTAGGGTCGGCCTGTATACTGTAATTTCCTTCAAAATCACTGACTACACCCTTATTGGTTCCCTTAATAAAAACATTTACCCCAGGTAAAGGCATTTTGTTTTGATCTGTAATAATTCCACTTGTTTGCTGCTGTGTGAGGATATCATTATCTAGATTGTTTTTCTCGAAAATAATTGTTTTATCATCAGAGAAACTAAAATTAAAATCCTTATGATTAAAGGCTCTTTCAAGGAGTTTATTAGCATTAATTACTCCTTTTTTAAGTTGCACTTTAGGATAATCCTTAAACATATTTACCTGATAAATAAACGTATAGTCTGTTTGGTTCATAATAAGATCAAAAACTTCATCAACAGTAACTGTTTTGTCAGCGTCAATAATTATTTTAACATTTTGCGACAAGACATTGTTGGTTGTAAAACTAAAAACCGTTGTACATAAAAAGAATATAAAGGTTCTCATAATGATTGTTAGTAGTTTCTTTCTAATTCCGATAGCTATCGGGAAGAAAAGAACTTTAGTTAATTTAATTTCCATAAATTTGAAGATTATTAGTTAGTTAAACATTTAATTAATTAGTGATTCAAAAAAAGGGGATAAAGCGTTTTACTTTGGCGAGTGGAAACTTTGTTCCCTTTAATTTCTTAACAATATTGTATTGTTTTCTATATCATAGGCATGTATGTATTTTGTGTTTTTGATTAGTGTTAAAATTTCTTCTATATTCTGGTTTTTACTTAACACCCCTTTAAAATGGACATCTTCGATTGCTTTGTCTTCAAAAACCACATCAACATCGTACCATCTTGATAGGACTTTCATGATGTCTTTTAAAGGTTTATCTTTAAAGCTGAACAGTCCTTTTTTCCAAGCAATTTCAGAATAAACATCAATTTTTGAAATAATAATATCTTTATTTTCTTTATTTAATACCGCTTGTTGGTTGGGCTTTAAAATCTGTGCACTGGAAGAATTATCGACCGTTATTTTACCTTCAACCAACGTGGTATAAATATAAGTTTCGTCTTTATAGGCTTTTATATTGAACCCGGTGCCCAAAACCTCAACTTCCTGAACACCCGAAAGCACTTTAAATTTACTGCCATTATGATCGGTGCTTGGTGACACATCAAAATAGGCTTCACCATAGATTAGATCTACCTCGCGGGTTTCCCCGTCTAAAAATATTGTTGGGTATTTTAATTTGGATTCGGAATTTAGCCATACTTCAGTACCATCGGATAGTTTTACATGGTATTGACCCCCTCTGGGAACGGTTAAATAGTTAAAGGCAATTTCTGGTCTAGGTTTGCTTGGCGATTTATAAATCAGGTCTTTGCCGTTACTCTCTACATTATCCGATATGTACTGACGTCCTTTTTCTAGAGCGATATTTGTGCCATCTTCTAATGTCAGGGTGGCTTTGTGGGTGCCTATTGGGATATTGTTATTTACTGTTACAGGTTCACTAATAGGCTCTGAAATTGCGTTGTTGCTTTTATTATAAATAAAATTGAAAACAAAAAACAGGGCGATGGACGCCGCTACGCTATACTGAAATGTTTTTCTTTTGTATAATGGAATCTTGTTAACCTCCTTGGATTCATCTTGTTGAAGTGCTTCAAGAATATTGATAAGCATCCTGTTTTTTATAATGTCTTCAGGACCTAATTCTTCGACCCATTTGTTTTCTTGTTGAAAACTTTCATAATAATTGACCAACAACTTAACCTCTTCGAGGGTAGTTTTTCCATCTAAGTATCTCTCAATTAATTCTTTAAAATCTTGAGCATTAATATTATTATTCATCAATTATTTGATTTCAGATTGTTTATTGTAGCTCTCCATCTGAGCATCCCGATGGCTCTATCGGAATTATCTTATTTTCGGTTAAAAACAAAAAGAAAAGATGGGCTATATAAGTATAGTGTAGAAAACATGAGGTATCCCCTAAAAGAAAATCATATTTTTTTATTTTAATAGATAATTCTTTAAAGGATACTAGCATCCGAAAGTTTTTAGAGAAAGGCAAAAA
>CAXBHA010000429.1:0-3251 GCA_963974955.1 uncultured Yeosuana sp.
ATGTTGAAATACTGAAGTTTGATGAAGATAAGCCTGTAGAAAAAGGTGAGATAGGCCGAATTGTAGTAACTGATTTGTTTAATTATTGTTTTCCAATAATTAGATACGATACAGGTGATGTTGGCAGTCTAAATGATAGTGTGTCTCCACCTACATTCCAACGAATTGAGGGAAGAAAAGCTGATATAATTCTTAATACAAAAGGAGAAATAGTGCCTTCATTGATTATTGTAAGACCTCATTTGAGTAAAGGGGTTATTCAGAGTCAATTAATTCAAGAAGATAGTAAAGCGTATGTGTTAAAATTACAAGTCACGTCAGATTTTAATGATGCGTTAACCCTAATTCAAGAATTTAAATCAATTTTAGGGAATGATGCAAACATCAAAATAAAATATATAAATGAAATTCCGCCATTGGCATCAGGAAAAACAAGAGCAACTATAAATAATTATTTGGCAAAAACATCTAATAGTCCTCTAAATAAAAAATAGCGAAGATATATGGTTTTTAGTCAAAAATATTAGCAACAAAATGATAACTTGAAAATTATGAATACCACCTTAAATACTAATTCGATTTCTGTTAAGGATAAGCAGACCATAAACAATTTTATTAAATTCCAAACCAATCATATTAATGATAATAACAAGTGGTATCATGACTCGTATATTACGGGTTTTAATATTTTATTTAATACCCCATTTTCTTTAACTGATTTTTCCAATAAATTAAAAAACATTAATTGGGAGTTTAAATTTGTGGATGGATATTTAAGTAGTTTCGAATATTTTAAATGTCTTGGAAATCAAGTTTTACCCATAATTAACAAAGTAAGGGATAACGACCATTTACTTTATGCTGATTTTCCAGATATGATCCATGACATGATTGGGCATGCACCTATGTTGTTCAGTAATAAATACACGAATTTTTTAAACAAGATATATATTTTAATTGATAGCATTGAAAGAACGGATATTGACATAGAATACATGTCTCTTCAAGGGGTCACTAAAGAAGAGCGGGAAAAAAACATGGATGCTATTAATAAAATTGATAAGTTTCTTCAAAAAGAGCCCACTCTTTTTTATGAGATCAATACTATGGCCTTATGGACCGTTGAATTTGGTATTTTAGAATACAATTCATCATATCAAGCGTATGGCGCAGCGGTTGTAGGCTCTCCTTTAGAAATGAATAATTTAATTTTAAACCATATTCCTATCAAAAAACTGAACCCTAATGCCAAAGATAAAGTCTCCTTTAATTTTTCAACTTTTCAAGAGGCACTTTATTCCACACAAAAAATCGAGGATGTTTTAGACCTCATGGAAAGTATGAAAAAATAATTTGAATGTCCGTAATTTGTCATAAGTCTGAAAATATAATAATTTTGTCATTCCGACAAAGGAGGAACCGCATTGATTTTCAATAGATTCTTCATTTCGTTTCACTCTGATGACAAAAATGGTATTATGAATGAATACGGACATTCAAAATGTTTTTTAATCCAACACATAAATTGTTATGAAATGCCCATTAACATTTACAAACCTCCCGATAACTATCGGGACGATATGATACTTTGGGCATTCCATCCCAGTGCTGAGCACAGTCGAAGTATGACCTATAAAAAACAAGTAAATATAAACAGATGAAAGGTTTTGAAAAGATAAGATATATATCATTCTGGTTTTTGGATACTATCAAAGGTTCAAAAATAAAAAAACACTATAAAGACATTTCTTTTATCTTAGATAACTATTCCAACCCTGTAGTCCAATCGAAACTAAATGGCTATATAGATAATCTTTTAAAACATGCTATAAAAACCACAATGTTTTATAAAAAGCAAAGTAAGTATACTTCGTTAAGTGATTTTCCCATTATCAATAAAAATACTATTAGAGATCGTTTTAATGAATTTGAATCAGAAGTATATCTTAATAGAAAAAACAAACACATCTCTACAAGTGGTTCTACAGGAACCCCACTAACAATATTTCAAAATGGAAATAAAGTCAGAAGAAACACAGGAGACACAATTTATTTTTCTGAACAGGCCAATTTTAAAATTGGCTACAAACTGCTTTATTTAAGATTGTGGGATGGCCAACACAAAAAATCCAGTATGAGTAAGTGGCTACAGAATATATGCAGCTTAGACGTATTGGATTTAAACGACATATTTATTTCCAGGTTTTTAGAAAAGATTAAAAAAGATTCTTCTAATAAGGGATGGATTGGTTACGCATCAGGATATGAGCGTATTTGTAAATATTTAGATAAAATAAATGCAACACCAATAAATGCAAACATTAAGTCTATTATAGCCATATCTGAAGGACTTAATGATTATACCAAACAATCTATGGCTAAATATTTTAATGCTCCAATAGTATCTAGATATTCTAATATGGAAAATGGTATTATTGCACAACAAAATCCCAATGGAACAAAAGCCTTTAAAATAAATTGGGCCAGCTATCATATCGAGATCTTAAAATTAAATATGGATGTTCCAACAAAACCAGGGGAAATAGGAAGAATAGTAATTACCGATTTATTTAATTATTGCATGCCCATGATTAGATATGACACTGGTGACTTAGGGGAAATTGATTACAATCAATCTCCTCCTGTATTTAAAAAAATAGAAGGTAGAAAGACTGACATTATTTTAAATACTAAAGGAGAGATTGTATCATCTTTTATTTTATTTGAAATAGCAACCAATCCAAATTTATTACAAGTACAATTTATCCAAAAAACACAATATGAATACACACTTAAATTAAACATTACAGATAGATTTGATTCTGAAATAGAAATTTTGGACAAATTAAAGAATTATTTAGGCGATGATGCCAAAATAAATATTGAATATGTAAACGATATTCCTTTATTGGCGTCCGGTAAAAGAAAAGTAACGTTAAATAATTATTTGAACTAAAAACAAATAATTATTTTATTGCAAAAAGAGGTGGTTGTTAAATAAAAAATTTCTTTAAACTGACTATCCCCGAGGCAAGCCGTAGGGGTATTACGCCAGTTTCATCCCGATGGTCATCGGGACCGAAATTTTATATTTTGCCTCACCCGGAACTGCCGAAAAAGGCAGTTCCGACCTCTCCACAGGAGAGGTAAAGCGGAAACCCCGAGGCTCAGCCTCGGAGAATCTTTAGATTCAAATTTTGAATGTCCGTAATTTGCCATAAGTCTGAAAATATAATAATTTTGTCATTCCG
>CAXBHA010000430.1:0-3249 GCA_963974955.1 uncultured Yeosuana sp.
TGAAATAGTATCATTATCATATTTAAAAACAAATACGTTTTTTTCAGGACCAGATTGATCTATTTCATGTTTTATTCCGTCTTCAGGCACAAAACCCATTTTCTTCATTTTTTTTGCTTGCCCATTTATAATTAAAATATTTTTTCCATCATCATCAACTGCAATTTTTATTGGGTTAATTGGCCCGTCTGTATCGATACTGAAATTGGCGTTCGAAGATTTTGAGATCACCTCAATCTTAATAGCAGTAATGTCTCCTTGTTTATTACGCTTAACACCTTGAATTTTTAAGGTAAGCCCCTCATTCTTGAATTTTACCTTTAATTTTTCAAAATCACTATCCGAAAAATCCTTTGAAATCAGTACTTCTATCGAAGACGCTTTTAATGTTTTGACAATTGAATTTTGAGGTTCTGAATTTGCTTTTCCCAGGTAAACTTTTTCTGTGTTAAAGCTCATTAAAAACAGGGCTAGGGCGGGAATGATTAACGCAAACTTTAATAGATTGATTTTTTTAGATTTTGATTTGTGTAACATAACGATTCGTTTTTTGATTAATGAATTATAAAAATTATTGGTTAACGCCAATTGATGCTTTGGCATACTTGTTTTTAATAAGGTGTATTGGTAACTCTTTTTACAGTTAGAAAAATGTATCGCTTTGTTATCGGCAATAAATTCTAGGTTTTGCTTTAGATCTTTATTGTAAAGCCAAATAAACGGATTAAACCAAAAGATAATACAGGCGAGTTGGCCCAATAGAACATCAAGGCTATGATGTTGGCTTACATGAACCTTTTCATGAGTTATAATCTGTTCTAATTCAGTATTGTTAAATTGCTCGGGATTGTAAACGATATAGTTGAAAAAAGAAAACGGAGTAATATTATTTGTTGTTTTTACAATAGTGTATCGACCAGATTTATGTTGTTGATTGGTGGATAATAAAGGTACTAAAGCTCTTAATTGTAAAAAAAACCTGAAAGTCAATATAATAACACCAATAAGGTATAAGGCAGTTAAAAAAGACACTAAATCAAAGGTGCCGTTATTAACTTCTGGAGCGGTATTAGGATCAACAATAACCAAATTACCTAAAGAAACAGGAGGTTGTTCAACATAAATTGGAATGACAATAAACGGAATAATAATGGCAGTAAGTAATCCAAATAATAAAAAATATCTATTCGATTCAAAAAAGGTATCGCGTTGCAATAAGGCCTTATAGCTCACGTAAAAAATCACAATAATGGCACTGGCTTTAAGAAAATATTCCATAATCAATTGTTTTTTTCAATTAACGTGATGATTTCTTTTAGTTCTTCAACGCTTATCTTTTCTTCCTTGGCAAAAAAAGACACCATGTTTTTATACGAATTATTAAAATAATGGTCAATCGCCAACGTCATAAACTGCTTTCTGTAGGCTTCTTTACTTACAATAGGATAATATTGGTGTGTTTTTCCAAAAGCATGGTAACCTACATATCCTTTTTCTTCCAAATTCCTAATAATTGTGGATAGTGTGTTGTAATGCGGTTTAGTGCCCTTTATTTCTGCCAACACATCTTTTACAAAAGCCTTTTCCAGTTTCCATAAAACATGCATTATTTCTTCTTCCTTATTAGTTAGCTTTTCCATCTTTTAATCTTTTGGGCGTTACCTTACAGGTCAGGCTTTCCGCTATATCTTTTGCAAAAAAGCAAAAGGATGCCGCTGCAATCCTTAACGCAAACCAAATATATAACTATTTTTATAGTTATACAACTAAAGTTATAGTTATTTAACTAAATTTTAAGTTTTCAAAGGGCTATACTATTTATGTTGTTTGGAAATTTATTTTTTTTTTTTGAATGTCCGTAATTTGTCATAAGTCTGAAAATATAATGATTTTGTCATTCCGGCAAAGGAGGAATCCCATTGGTTTTCAATAGATCCTTCATTTCGTTTCACTCCATTCTGAATGACAAAAATGGTACTATGAATGAATACGGACATTCATTTTTTTTTTTAGAACTCATTTAAACTTTCTGCGGTTAAGCGAAAATTAGACATTTTTTGACCATTTGAAGTGTTTTTTGAGTTGCATAGCAGTGCTACGGAAGAAGAAAAAGACAAAAAATGGGTAAAAAAGGGCAATTTTTTAGCAAATGGAAAAAGTTTAAATGAGTTCTTAATCTTAGAAAAGAAATATGCTATCTTCGTAAAAATTTTTTTATGAGTATAATTTGGATCGTTTTGGGTTTTGCCTTATTAGTAATAGGAGGTGAATACCTGGTAAGATCTTCGGTGGCACTATCTTTTAAGTTTAACATCTCAAAAATGGTAATTGGTATGACCGTGGTTTCTTTTGCTACCTCAATGCCAGAACTGCTTGTAAGTTTACAAGCAGCATTAACTGGGTCTCCGGCTATTGCAATAAATAATGTCATAGGATCCAACATTGCCAATATTGGTCTAGTTCTAGGTTTAACGGCTATGGTTGGCACAATAGTGGTCGATAAATCATTTTATAAAATGAATTGGCCTGTAATGATGGTCTTTTCCTTAGCACTGTATTATTTTTTATGGAACGATAATGTGCTTAGTGCCTTAGAAGGGTTTGTCTTGTTTTTTGGAATAATTATATTTTTGGTTGTATTGATTAAAAGTTCAAAAAACAATGCTCATGCAGAAGAGGTTGACGAAACATTGGCTGTTGTATCAAATTTCAAAATATTTCTTTGGTTGCTTATAGGGGCTGTAGCATTGTATTTTGGAAGTGAATGGTTAGTGGATGGGGCAAAACAGCTGGCTATTTCAATTGGTGTAAGCGAGGCTGTAATTGGGGTTTCGGTCATTGCAGTTGGAACAAGTATTCCCGAAATGGCAGCATCGGTGATTGCCGCAGTTAAACAAGAAAAGGCTATTTCACTTGGGAATTTAATTGGTTCCAATATTTTTAATATCGGCTCGGTTTTAGGCATAACGGCCATAATAAAGCCAATTCTGGTTACAGAAGCACAAATACTTACTAACGATATTTTTTGGATGCTCGGGTTTGCACTTATTTTATTGCCTATGGTATTTATTAAAAAGAAATTTGAAATTACAAGAGCTAAAGGATTTCTTTTGGTTTTTGCCTATGGGATCTTTATTACTTTAATATTTACAATAAAATAAGATTTGAATGTGCCAAATAAAAAAGGAGGCTGCCTTAAAAGTGTTTTGATTGTCATTTTGAGCGTAGTCGAAAAATCTTATTTACCTA
>CAXBHA010000431.1:0-3248 GCA_963974955.1 uncultured Yeosuana sp.
GGTCCATGGTTTGCGAACGTACATGGTTGCATAGGGCCCACGAAGAAATGGGGCAATACCTGCTACAAAATTAAGGTGTTCAATATGCTTTAAATCCTCTGGACTATAATTTGTTTTCAATGTAATTCCTTCCGCAGTAATAAATGTTTTTTCTGCTGAAGCCTTTTGGGAAGTAGAAGCTGTTTCTTTTAATTCTACCCCTGTTGGATTTAATGCAATATGTTGCAGGTTTTTTCTTGTCATTTAAGGGTTTGTTTCAGAAAAATCAATATCAAAAAGGTTAGCATAATACAAATCAAAAGCTACATACGTTGCCAAAACTTTGTCTCTTAAGACTAAACCACTATTTGATAGTATTGTTGGTGTAAATAGCTTTGCACTCATACTATTGGTTGTTAATAAGGCGTTCAATGTGGTTTTTAAATGGTTGCTGTCCATATTTTTTGAGATGCAATCCATTAAAGGGCTATTATAATTTAGTTTA
Organism: uncultured Yeosuana sp.; assembly: GCA_963974955.1. Taxonomy (GTDB): domain Bacteria; phylum Bacteroidota; class Bacteroidia; order Flavobacteriales; family Flavobacteriaceae; genus Yeosuana. The sequence goes on from CAXBHA010000431.1 coordinate 485, forward strand.
CTAGTTGTGTTGCTTAAAGACCAAAGATCTTGATCGTTTTTAAGAGCTTCAAATACTTGTAAGGTATGTTCTGAAACCATTTTTTTAAAGTCGACTCTATTAAATCTGGAAGCATTTAGAAATTGGGAATACGATCTGAGTAGGCTTTTTTTATCAACACTATAAAAGTTAGAGATGTCATTCTCAAAGCTATATAGAGCTTCATTATAAAGTTTAATATTTAAATTATCGCAAGGTAATGCAATTGGTTTATCGGCAAATTTGTACTCAGCTAATGTATTTTCTTTTTTACAACTAACTAAAGTAAATAGTAATAAGAGTGTTGTAAAGTAAATTTTTGTATTCATTTTTAATCTTCTTTTTTTAATCGTTCTTGTTCAAGTTTTTCGGCTAATCGTTTTTCAATAATGGGTTCAATTATGGTTTTGCGCTGATTTGTTTTTACAAAAGGATACAATTCCAATTCATGTTTCATCCGGTCTTTATTATTAGGATGTTTATTGCTTCCTAATAAAATTTCCTTTCCTTCATCGAATAACTGTTGTTCTTTTGCAGCACTTTCTTTAATTTTTCGTTGTATTGTGCCTTCTTTTAACTGCTTTAAAAAACCGCCACTTGACTCAATATTCTTGAACAATTCTAAAGATTCCCCCCCCATTTGATTGGTTAAGGTTTCAATGTAATAGGACCCATCTGATGGATTGTCTACTTTATTAAAATAGCTTTCGTGTTTTAAAACCAATAATTGATTGCGGGCAATACGTTCGCCAAATTCATTGTCTTTATGGTAAATGGCATCGTAAGGTAAATTACAAATTGTATTGGCACCACCTAAAACGGCACTCATACATTCCGTGGTTGTGCGTAACATATTTGTGTTGTAATCATACAGGGTTTTGTTTCGTTTGGTTGGAGTCGCTATAATTAAACAGTCCGAAATAATTTGATACTCTGAACGTATGGTTTCCCATAAAATTCTAAGTGCTCTTAATTTTGCTATTTCAAAAAAATAATTGGTGCCTACAGAAACCTGGAATATTATTTTAAAAGATCGCCACGTCATTTCATTCCTCGCAGTGACATTGTTAAAATGATTTAAGTATTCGTTAACATGAGCTAGGGCATAGGCTAATTGTTGAACCATGGTTGCCCCGGCATTTTGATATAACGATGCATCAATGCTTATGGTATTGGTGTTCTTGACTATGGTTTCAAAATTCCTATGGTCTTCTTGCAGGGAGCTAAACCAGTTGCCACTGCGTGAGAGATTTCCAATAATATCCGATAGAACAAAGATGTTTTCTTTATTAGGAATACTGGACAATGAATTGATAAATGCTTCTGATTGAAACTGTAATTCAAAATAAATAGATGTCCTGGAAAGGTCTATATTCTGAATTAAATGTTCAATGGAAACCGTTTTGGAAGGAATAATAAATTTAATACTTTCGGCACCTCTTTCAATCGCATTTAATGCTTTTTTATTGGATTTTTTAACATCTGCCACAAATATAGATTGACAAATACCCCATTGAGATGCTTTGGTATTTGATGTTTTTAGTGCTTCTTTAAATTCGTCTGCGTGATAAAAAGGCTTTACGGCAATATCTTCATTTGATTTCCAAATGAGCACCTCATTATAATCGAGGCCTTTTAAATCAAACTGGATAATTTGTTTCCATTGTTTAGACGATACAGAATCAAATTCATTAAATAATAACTTATTCATTATCGGTTGTTTTTAAGCTATCTTCATATTCAATAATAAAAATTTCTTCACTATCGCGTTTCATATAATATTCTTCACGAGCAAATTTTTCCAAGCCTTGCTGGGTGCTTAATTTTTTTATGGCTTTTTTGTCTTTTTCAATTTCTTTTCTGTAATAGTCTTTTTCGTTATTTAAATCATCAATATCAGAATTGAGTTCATGATGGATTAACCAAGAATTGGCATCAAAAAACAACATCCAAATAGCGAAAACCACCAAAACAAGTACAAACACATTTTTAAATGGTTTAAATAGTTTGCTATGACGATTAAATAAAGGCATTTAAAGTTTTTGGGTTATAATAGATCGTACAATATCAATGGCAACGGTGTTGTGCTTATTATTTGGTATAATAATGTCTGCATGCTCTTTCATGGGTTCAATAAATTGCTCGTGCATGGGTTTTAGAGTGGTTTGATAACGCATCAAAACTTCGTCTAAATTTCTGCCACGCTCGGAAATATCACGTTTTAATCGTCTTATTAAGCGTTCATCTGTATCGGCGTGAACAAATATTTTTATATCGAACATCTCTCTTAGCTCTGGATTGGTTAAAATTAAAATACCTTCAACAATCATGACTTTTCGTGGAATGGTGATTATGGTATCGCCGGTTCTATTATGTTTAACGAACGAATAGACAGGTTGGTGTATGGGATTCCCTTTTTTTAGTTCTTTTAAATGGTTTTCCAACAAATCAAAATCTATAGATCTTGGGTGGTCAAAATTTATTTTAATGCGTTCATCGTAACTTAAATGTGTCGTGTCTTTATAATAAGAATCTTGCGAAATTACACCAACTTCACCTTCGGGAAGTTCGTTTAAAATCTTATTTACTACGGTTGTTTTACCGCATCCTGTTCCGCCAGCAATTCCTATAATGAGCATGAAAATTATATTTTATCAACTTACAAAGTTACTTAATTGAGAAGTTAATTAAATGCTTTATAATTTATTTGAATGTCCGTATTCATTCATAATACCATTTTTGTCAT
>CAXBHA010000432.1:0-3242 GCA_963974955.1 uncultured Yeosuana sp.
AACGGCCGATTGATGGAACGATTCGATTTCAAAGAATAAAGGATTGTTTCCAGTTCCATTTGTCGTTCTTTTTAATAGTTCCGTTAATTCACGTTTTACGGAACCAAAAAAAGTATACTTAAACCATGGGCAGCAAAACACCTTGCCAAAGCCACATAGAAAATTTATATTATCTAAAAAAATCAAATTGTTATGGAAAAGAGGCGAAGTAAATTTGGTCGATTTATATCTAAACCGAACAACTTAAAATTTTTATGGATAATTGTGATAGTGCTATTTTTTGTTGTCGTGGGTATTTTTATGCTCTTAAAGCCTGATTAAAGTTCAAATAAAGGATTAATTAGGGCATTATGAGTAATTTCTTGAGTTGAATTAAATAATGAGCCAGTTGATGATTTAAGCCGATTTCCCATTTCGGGAAATTTTAACAATTATTATTTCCCATAACGGGAAATAATAAATATATTTGTATTAAGGTATTCATCTTAATCATGAGAATATATTCGAAAAGCACTTTAATTGAATTCTGGAAAAAGAACCCAAAAGCGGAAAAACAGTTAAGGGCTTTTTACAGTATTATCAAGAACACTGAGTTTAAAAATTCTAACGAAGTGATAGCATTGTTCAACACTGCAGATGTGGTTAAGGATGGTAAAATAATATTCAATATTTGTCGTAACGATTTTAGATTGATCGTTAAATTCAATTATCAAAAACATGCGGCCTTTATAAGGTTTATTGGCACACATAAAGAGTATGATAAATTGGACATAGAAAGCCTTTAGTTAAATAATAACCTTTATAGTTCAAGCTATAACAAAAGACTGTTAGAGTTATGGAAATCAAAATTATCAAATCAGAAAATCAGTACAGACAGTATTTGGAACGATTCAATAAAATATTCGATGCAGAAGAAGGAACACCTGAATCTGATGAGTTCGACTTATTGGCATTAGTAATTGAAAAATATGAAAATGAAAATTATCATATAGAAGAGCCACATCCTTTGGAGGCAATCAGATTTATGATGGAGCAGAATGGAATCAGTGAAGGTGATTTAGGTAAAATTATAAATAGTAGGTCTCGGGTGTCCGAACTTTTCAGTGGAACTAGAAAATTGACCCTAAACCATATTAGGGCTATAAATAAAAGATTACACGTGCCAGCTGATATATTGATAAAGGATTACGAAGTTGGAGAAATACATCACGGTTTGTCAGCCTAAAATATCAGTTAAACTATAAATTTATTTTTGATTGGTAAATAAAGGCCTATCGTGTAAAGTTTATATAAAGGATGGTATTATATTTTAAAGAAGATATTATATTGCTTTTTTAGAAATGTAGATTACGTATTAGAATTTCGTAAATGAGCTTATTTGCCGTTAATTTAAAGGCAGATAACCCAAAACACCCAAATTTTTGTTAAAAAGGGGCTAATTCGGTGGACCTTAAAATTAAGAGTTTGTTTATCGCCCGAAAACAGGCGATAATGTAGATTATGGATAGTTCCTCTTTCTCCGCATAAAGTAAAGCTCAACAATGAAAATTGTTGAGCTTTTTACTTTTAGAACAAGTTTAATATTTAGTTTTTTTCAAGAATTAACGGGAGAAAGGTTCTGTGGTAGTTCCTCCTGTTTTCGACTTATTTATCTATAATGGTTTGAGAAATTTGAGTCCCTTATTGCTTTATATATTGGTTGTTATAATTCGTATAACCTTAGCCAGCCCTGCCATTTAAAGCTTTTTTTTATTAGGATTTTTTAAATTACCCTTTCTAAATGCTGAATGCTCCTTATATTTGAGGTTATAAATACCCTCCGCCTAATTACACTATGATAAAAGCTAAAATTCATGAAAGAGAAAAAGAAAGACTTGCTCTTCTTCAATCTTATTCAATTTTAGATACGCTGCCAGAAAAGGATTATGATAATCTTACCAAGCTTGCAGCAGAAATTTGCCAAACGCCTATTTCATTAATTACATTACTTGACGATAAAAGACAGTGGTTTAAATCTCATTACGGTTTAGAGGTTTCAGAAACACCAATAGAAGATGCTTTTTGTGCTCATGCTATAACTGGGAATGATCCTATTTTTATCACAAACGATGCTCGAGAAGACAATCGTTTTCATAAAAATCCTTTAGTGACCGGTGAACCCAATATTGTTTTCTATGCAGGTATTCCTTTAAAAAATGCAAATGGGTTGCCATTAGGTACATTATGTGTCATTGATGATAAGCCCAGAACATTAACAGAGAGTCAGAAAGAGTCTCTAAATGTTTTATCTGAACAGGTAATTAATTTACTGGAACTCAGAAAAAACAAATTAGAATTAGAGCGGGCCCATAAAAAATTGAAAAAGTTCTCTAAAAAATTAGAGCGAAAGGTTTTTCAACGTACCAATCAGTTAGAGATAAAGACAATCAAGTTAGAATTGATTAATAATGATTTAGAGTCATTTAACCATATTTGTAGTCATGATTTGCAAGAACCGTTGCGAAAGATTCAAATGTTTATCTCTCAAGTAAGTGATACTGAATTTGATAATTTATCTGAAGAAGGTAAACATAAATTAGAACGCATAGATTTATCTGCGGCACGAATGCGTAATCTTATCCAAGACCTTTTAGCCTACGGTTCTACAGAAACTATTGACAATAGCCTAACTACGGTTTCCTTAAAAAAGCTTGTTGATGAAGTTAAAGATGTTTTAAGCGAAGAATTGAAAGAGCACAAAACAGTACTTAGGGTTCAAAAGGATTGTGAGATTACGGTTAGACCTATTCAATTTAAACAGTTGTTATTTAACCTATTTACGAATGCTATTAAATTCTCTAAAAGAGAAGACAAACCTGTTATAAAAGTTTCCGGTAAAATTGTTGAAGGGTCAGATTACCCTGAGCTTGAATTGGCTGAAGAAAAACGGTATTCTCGTATTCTGGTCTCCGATAACGGTATTGGTTTTGATCAGAAATATGAAAGAAAAGTATTTGAAATATTTCAGCGTTTGCATAGCGATGAAGAGTACCAAGGTACAGGTATTGGACTAGCCATTGTAAAAAGAATCATAACCACCCATAACGGACAAATTAGAGTTGAGAGTTCACTTGGTAATGGTGCTACTTTTGAAATTTTTATTCCCCTTGCAGATCAAGCGATTTAAAATATTCTATTACGTCCCCAATATGTTTTTTCTTAGACGATTCACTCAGCCAGCTTGCTTCAAAACCATTAATGGC
>CAXBHA010000433.1:0-3235 GCA_963974955.1 uncultured Yeosuana sp.
GAATGACAAAATCATTATGTTTTCAGACTTATGACAAATTACGGACATTCAAATAGAAAAGACTAAAGCTTTTCATAAAACATGACAAAAGTCATGTTTTATGAAAAATTATCAACGCATCTTTGTCGATTAATTGAATTAATAGCAAAAAACATCGAGCATTTAAATTCATTTTTAAAGGCTCGATTTTTTTTACCTCCTTAAAATAAAAACCAACATGAATAACACACATTCATTTCATATTCCTGTTATGGGAATTGGATTCACTATAGATACACCATTAAAAGTGGCCCATTACGGAATAGATTCCGTTATTTCTTTAGTTGACGATATTCTATTAGAGAAACTCCGAAAAATGTACAGTGAGAAATTTGAAATGCCCTATAAAGAGATTACTGATAAAATTGATGATTTTAGAGCCAAACGAATTACATCCTATTTAAATTTAATAAGTGATTTAGTTGAAAAAAATTTTCAAGCTTTAAAAAATGTAACTACTGAAAAAAGTGACGAGATTATAAAATATATAAACATGCTTCCTTCAAGTTCTTCATTAAAACAGGAATTTAATAAACTTACACAAAAAGGGTTTAATATTTCTGAAATAAAGGATTGGGTGTCACAAAATTTAACCAAAGGAAGTATAGATGTTAATATCATGACCAAAGTTGATAAAGACAACTATCGTAAAAAGGAAAAACTACCTGTTGAGTATAACGATGCGCACGCAGCTTTACGTGGTTTTGCAAACAGTAAGTTACAATCTTCAGTGGTATTATCGGCAGGAATGAACCCGAGGTTATATGCTTATATGAGCCAGTTTAATGATTTTTATCCGAACGAAGAAGGCCATTTCAACAAGAAAATCATATTAAAAGTAAGTGATTACAGATCGGCATTGATTCAAGGTAAATTTTTAGCTAAAAAAGGCTTATGGGTTTCAGAATATAGAATAGAATCGGGTCTTAATTGCGGGGGTCATGCTTTTGCCACAGATGGATTTCTTTTAGGGCCAGTGTTGCAAGAGTTTAAAGAAAACAGAGTGGAACTGCGGACTTCTATTCAAGATATTTTAAATAATGAATTAGTGGCACAAGGACGTGTTACATCAAAAAGTTTGTTGCCGATAAAAATTTCTGCTCAAGGCGGCGTGGGAACTGAAGAAGAACACGAGTTCTTATTGGATCATTATAATTTAGATTCTATAGGTTGGGGAACCCCATTTTTATTGGTCCCTGAAGCGACAACAGTTGACAAAAAAACACTGAATCAATTAGTGGAAGCCAAGGAAGATGATTTATATTTAAGTGATATTTCACCGTTAGGAGTTCCATTTAACAATCTAAGAGCAAATACTAAAGATTTAGAAAAAGAAGCCCATATCACCAAAGGAAGACCTGGGAGTTCATGCCCTAAGAAATTTGTTTCATTGAACAAAGAATTTAAAGAAACAGGAATTTGTACGGCATCTAGAGAATACCAATATTTAAAAATCAAGCAGCTGGATGCTCAAGAATTACCAGAGGAGCAGTACAAAGTTAGCTTGAATAAAATCACAGAAAAAACATGTACCTGTGTAGGCTTGGGAACCTCTGCTCTGTTAGCTTACAATTTAGATACTAAAGTTGAAGGAACGGGTGTTTCTATATGCCCTGGGCCTAATATGGCATATTATTCAAAAATAATGACACTTAAAAATATGACAGATCATATTTACGGGCGAGATAATATGATTACTAGAACAGATCGGCCAAATATGTTCATTAAAGAATTGCATATTTACATAGAATTTTTACAAAATAAATTTGAAGAGGCCAAAAAGAACATGAGCAAAAAGGAAGAAAAGCATCTCTTGACCTTTACAAATAACATGAAAGAAGGTATCTTATATTATCAAAATTTGTTTACTGGTGGTATTACAAACGTTTTTGAAGAAATTAAAAGTTCAGTGTTAAATGAACTTGAAATGGGTGCAATTGCGTTGCAACATATTGGTTCAGAAATAGAAAATCTTTCACTTATTCCTATAAAAAGTTAAAATTAAATCAAGATGTTTTAAAAACATCAAAATCTTTAAGGGAAATTACTTTTCCAGTCTGCTTAATTTCAGCAACATATTGAGAAATGGTTTTATCCTTAAAATTGTCCAATAGTCTTTGCTTAAATGGTGATACAATAAAATGAACAGGGCATGGATTTTCGTCACTGCATTTTGCCAAACCTAAAAAACAATCATCAAATTTTGAGGTGCCATCAATGTTTTTAATGATGTCCCAAACAGAATTATCTTTATCTTTATTTGATAGGTAAAAACCACCATTAGGGCCTTTTGTTGAAGACACCAGATTGGTTTTTGTAAGTTGTTGTAATAATTTAGCCAAAAACGGTTGAGGCGTCTCTAACTCATCAGCAATTTTTTTAACACCTATTTTAGTATTCCCATCTGTCTTAATTCCTAAATAAAGAATGGAACGAATAGCATATTTACACGCATTTGATAACATGACTTTTTTTTTCAAACATAAGAAAAAAAAGCTGCTTTGGGTTTTTTTTCTTATTTTATGAAGCGTCTAACTTAGGAATACAAATCATTAAGAATTATTTAGCAAAAATAATTTTAGCATACCATGTTTTATATTGTAATTTTACGCGTTTTTTAGATAGGTTAAAACATTAAAAATAAATGAGTTGAAAGAAGATTATCATAAATGGCATTCACCTACCTTAAGTAAAGATATAGAAATGCTGGTATTTGGTCATGCCGGTTATCCGGTTGTATTATTTCCAACGACTAGTGGTCGCTTTTATGAGTGCAAAGATTTTAAATTAATTGATTCAGTAAAATGGTTTTTAGATAAAGGCTTGGTGCAAATTTTTTGAATTGAGTTGGTATAATAAAAAACATCCATCCTGCTGAGCGTGTTAAAAAGCATATATGGTATGATAAATTTATCATGGATGAAGTGGTGAATGCGATTTGCCATGAAAAGGGAATTCCAAAAGTTGCTGTTGCAGGGCCAAGTTTTGGAGGGTATCAAGCGGCAAATTTTGCCTTTAAGCACCCAGAAAAAGTAAGTCATATGTTTAGCATGAGTGGTGCTTTTGACATAAAATCGTTTATGGATGGCTATTATGATGATAATGTATTTTTCAATAATCCTATGGATTTTCTTCCAGGAAGTAATCATCCAGACCTGTGGAACATGAAAATTATTTTAGGTGTAGGCAAATGGGA
>CAXBHA010000434.1:0-3218 GCA_963974955.1 uncultured Yeosuana sp.
AGTTACAGACGTTGCAACCAATAGTCAGCTAGCACTTCTTAATAATAATATGATTGCCTTGCAAGGCCAATTATCTACATTAAATGGAAATATAGCAACCTTAATCCAATTGATGCAAAAAAACGTGACAGCAACTACTAGTACATCCAAAGACATATCCCAAGAAATTGCTGCAAAACGAACAGCGGCAAGTTTCGTACTGGGTGCTCCTGAAATGTCACAACTTATAGATATTAAAGAAAAAATTCTAGAAGCATATCGTGGGGCGAAAAAAAACTTGGACGACTATAGTTTTTTAACCGAAAAAGAGCATAAAGAAGCTCATAACTATTTAGGTGAAATGATTGAAAGCTTATCAACCCTGCTCGTGCATGCAAAAACTATGGCTTCAACACCTGAATTGATAGATCCTTCAGCACGCCTGACCCAACTTCAAACTATTGTACAAAAAATGGAAGGTGTTCTGAACGGTGTAATCGAACTCAACAAGAAATTAGCACAAAGAAACGAACATCGTAAGGCCGTTCAAACGGTAATCACTGTAAATTAATTCCATCATGCAAGAAAGTTCCGGTTTCCGTTTCTTGGTCAATACACTTTTTGATGAATACCTTCAGGAGGCTTTTGATTCATTGGGCCCGACCTTATCGGTTGGTTTCCATTTTGCAAAAATAGGTCTTGGCATATTTGCAATACAGCATTTTGCAAGTCAAGACAGGGGTGATGTTTGGAAAGCCCTAAAATGGTTTCCCTTGCTGTTTATACTATTCAATTACGAAGTGTTTGCTTTTGCCATTTTCGAGTTTTATGACAACTTGGGAAAATCCTTTATTGGCACTGAAAAAAATTGGGACACTATTAATATGAAGGTGGCAAAAGCTCAAATAGAGTCCTTTGCACAATCCACAGCGGAATGGAATTTATTGAGTATTGATTTAAATGCCCTACAATCTCTTGCAATGGCGGGACTTTCGGGCGGTATAACTTCAATTGCCCATGTGGTGTCGTCTATAATTTTTGTGGGTATCAAGTCACTCTCTATTATTTATTTGTTCATTCTGATCATTTTTGGACCTATAAATATTGGCCTTTCCTTTATCCCGGCCCTTTCCGGACTTTTTAAAGCATGGCTCCAAAAATTTATGAGTGTTTGTCTATGGGTTCCCATGTTAGACGCATTTATGGTAGAATTAGTCGACTTATTGACCACTCATTTGCTTCAAAACAATGCTAAAGATATTGGCATAGTCCTAACCGCTTCCCTTTTAATATTAATGACCTCGTTTTTTTATATCAAAGCCCCTACCCTAGCCAATTTTGTCGTGCAAGGATTGAACATTTCTGGCGGTAATATGGTCTCGAAACCTAAACACTATGGAAAAAAGGCAATAAATACTGTAATCGATGCCAAAACTGGAGGTGCATCAAAGGGCATACGAACCTTAACACAATAAGAATATGAAACATGAGTATTACATTTTTAATGATATCGAACGGAATCAAAAGAGAAATCGAAGTTTGGTTTATTTAGCCTTAGGAGTGGTACTGATAACGGCAATCGTTTCAATGGTTATAATACATAATGCACATAAACAGGCTCGCTTTAATGCCTATGTCATCCAAGGAGGCCTACGGACACCTATTGAACCTATCACAGACTCCCGAGAGCAGCTTCGGTTGCTTACCGAAGGACATATTCGCCAGTTTCACGAGCTTTTTTTCTCCCTTGAGCCAGACTTAAATCATATTAGAAATAACATAGAAAAAAGGGCACTTTATATGATTGACAACTCCGGTAAACGGTTATATGTTCGATTGGTCGAAAAAAAATATTTCCACGATGTTGTTATGAATGACTATCGCTATCTTATTGAACTTGATTCAGTTGTAGTAGATTACTCAAAGTATCCATTTCCCTTTACCTACTATGGGAAACAGTCAATAGAGAAAGGAAAAAATACTACCTATAGAAATTTGTTTACTAGGGGATTTGTAAAAGAAACAGGGGTAACGGCTAATAATTTAAACGGAATGAAAATCATGGACTTTGAGGTAATCGATAATTCAGATGTAACAAAGTAAGTAATGAGAGACGTGAAATCTAAAATAGATGATTTTAAGGATTGGGTGGTTAAACATAAAACCCTGTCCATTGCATTGCCTATAGTTTTAGTACTCAGCAGTTTCTTTGTTATTGAAAATATAAAGGATTATAAATCCATGTCCTTGGACTCAAAAGAATCAAAAGGATTTAATTCTACCCTTCCTTCACCAAATACAAAAAAATCAACCCAGTTGGAAGACGAGGCACTATGGAAACAATCCTCTACGGAAGAAGGTAACCAACATTCTATTCCTGAAAGCTCTCCTGAATTGCTTGAAAAAGCCCAAAAAGAGGATTCATTAAAAAAAGTTTTAAAGGAATTGGAAGATATTTCTTTTGACTTAGAACAAAATCAAACTGTTATATCTGAAACAAGCCTAACTCAAGAAAAAAAGGGTATGGAGAGCAACAAAGGACAAGGTGGTAAAATGAATGAAACTTTGGAAGCTCGCATTAATTACAGGGAATTACTGCGTGAGGGTAAGGAAAAAATGCTTGAAACCAATAATCCTAATCCACCTTCACTATTATCTGAAAAGAGTACTCCAAAATCAAATTTAGTTCAAGCCAAGGTAAAAGTATACCGAGATCAATTTGTTTTGCCCGATGATAGGGTTCAACTTATTGTATCGGAAGATTTTAAGTATGATGGCAAAATTATTCCAAAGAATACATTTTTTTATGCACTCGCATCTGTACAGGGAAATCGTGTGCTATTGGATACGGACAACATAAACCATATACCAATAAAGGCAACATTAAAAGATTTTAGGGATGGCATGGAAGGTATTTATAGTGAAAGAGCTGGAGGCCTTTGGGGGGAGTACATGGCTGAATCCCAAAATAGGGCGGTGACCGAATTAACCACTGAATTGGGTGGGAATGTAAGCAGTCTGGTGACAGGCCTAGGCTCTTTTTTAAAAAGGAAAAAACTAAGGGAAAGAGATAAAATTCTATTAATCAACGATCATGAACTTTTAATGACAATCGAATGAGGCATATTTACCTTATATTTTTTATCATCGGTTTTTTCGATGTTATGTTCGGACAAACCGATACCATACAGGTTTCAAAGGATTATAAAACCATTTTGGTTTTACCGGAACCCTTTTCC
>CAXBHA010000435.1:0-3210 GCA_963974955.1 uncultured Yeosuana sp.
TTTAAACAGCCAACACACTCTTAACTTTATGTCCAGTTAAATATAGTAAGTCCACTGTTCTACTTTGGCCAATGGGAAGCTCCGGGTAAAACCCCATCTTACCAAAAAATATGGGCTTCCAAATCCGAAATATGAGTAAACAGTTGAGCCCTATAAAACGAAGGCCTTATTAAAACAAAAAGACCCCAAGTAAACTTGGCATTGGCCTAGATACCATTAGCCAACAGTCAATCCGTTCAACGTAGTTCCCTGATATTCGTTCAGTTACATCAAAAATTTCCAGAATTAAAACCCCATATTTTTTTTGGAACAAGAAATTTCCTTAATATTGCACACGTGTGTATTATTAAGGGGATGTCAGAAAGAATTACGATAAAAGATATAGCAAAAACATACATCATTCAACGGTCTCAAGGGCCTTACGCGGTGATGAACGGGTAAAAGAAGCAACCCGAAATACAGTTCAGGAATATGCCAAGCACCATGGCTATAAAACCAATGTGGCAGCCCTTGAATTACGGGGAGAAAAGAAAAAACCCATTGCCGTTATCGTTCCTAACATAAACCACCTATTTTTTTCAAACATCATTAGCTCTTTTACCAATATCGCAGCTAGTGAAGAATACGTAGTTTCTGTTTTTCAGACCAATGAAAACTTTGAGCAGGAGCAAAAAATAATCGATCCTTTATTTGAACTTTGGTCCTAGCTCAGTATGTTTGTTTACAAACCATATATCTATTAAATAATTTATTTTTTAATGGAATCAGAATCAAGAGGATTAATTATTGAATCTATAGATCTATCTCTGGGTGACTCTATTAATTCAGTTTCCATTGGTGCATTTATTGGTGAATCTATGTATGGTCTTTCTACGGGTGAATCAATTAATTCAATTTTCTTCTTCGTTTTAAGATTATAATCGATTATACCCAAAAAGTACATCGCATTGAACAATAAAGAAACAATTAATATTAAAGTAAATACTATAACCTGAAATCCACTTTGTTTAAAATTTAAATATTCCATATTTTTCTTTTCAAATGGTTATTAATATTTCAATAAATTGTGTGCTATCATAGGTATATGTTCCTTATTTAATTAATCATTTATTTGAACATTTTTAAGAGTACTGCCTTTATGCTATCAGAAGTATCCTTATTAAGAATAGTAAGCTTTTTACCAAGCCTAGTTTTGTCAATCGACCTAATTTGGTCGAGTGCTATCTCTCCTTTTTTCTTGTTAACTATAACCGATACCCTAGTTGGATAATTTTTAATTGTAGATGTTAAAGGAGCCACAATTAAAGTGTTTAAGTTCTGGTTCATTTCCTTTGGGGATATAACTACACAAGGGCGGGTTTTATTTATTTCGCTCCCCTTTGTTGGATTAAGGTCCATCCAGTAAACTTCGAATTGTTTCACCATGTCCAATCCTTCATATTTTCATCCTCAAAAACATCAGGAATCAAGATTTCTGAATCACCTTTGGAGTTAGCTTTTTCAAACAAATTATTCCAATCAGCCCTAAGCCCCTCCTTAGATGCCTCAATAACAAGCTTGTTATCCTCTACTCCAATTTTCACCTTGTCACTAAGTCCAATAAGTTTAAGAAACTTGGCAGGTATAATAATACCTTTAGAATTTCCAACCTTTATAATATTAGCTTCCATTATTATTCTAATTTTTAACTAAGTTAATACATTGTTATAACATAAACAAATAAATATTACTCCTGATGGTTAGTCTTTTTATAAGGTCTTACTTTCCCTTTAAGCCCTTTCAATTCAAGATATTTATAATATGTAGCTTTACTTACTTCTACCTTTTTTAATATGTTAGGAATGCTTAATATACCTTCGTTGAAATGATACGCACATAAAATTGCATTTTCTTCTCCTTTTATAGTTAGTCCTTTTCGCCTACCTAAAACTTTACCTCTCAATTTTGCAGATTCTAATCCAGCTTTTGTTCTCTCAATAATAATATCCTTTATTTGAACTTCAATTTAACTCCCCAATACTTACTAGATGGCGAAATATAAGTTTATCCACCTCTGATATTCTATCTGTATCGTTTGAATCCAACCACCTGATTTCCTCAATTTCCATATTAGGATGAAACGTTCCATTATACTGTGCTTTATAACAAGTCATTTTAACCATTACACCTTCTTTGGCACCATCAGACTGCGCCCTAAATGTTCCAACATATTCAATAGTATCAGGGATAATATTAACTGTAAGCTCTTCAGATACTTCGCGAACCAAAGTTTGTTTATCTGACTCGCCCATTTCTCTTTTTCCTCCTGGTATGTAATATTTGAACTTGCCTTTAGATTTCGTGCTCAATATTTTGCGCCCTTGGATTTCAATAAATGCAATTTTGTCTATTTCGGTCATTTCATTTATCGTTTATTTGAACTTTCCGAATTACGACCTGGTGTCCTAAATAATCTTTTATCTATATTTTACTCTTTTACAATGATCATATTTTTTGAACTAGAGCTAACTGAAAAAGGTAAATGAATCTGTTGAACCTTGTTTTGCCAATAGGTCATTTTATACTCCCCTTCTTTCAATTCTTTTTTCAAAGGAAACTCTACACTACTGAAAGTATGGCTTTCTGTCCCTGATATGGAAAACTTATTTCTCTTGGTACAGCTTTTGCATTCGAAGGTTACTAAAAAGGTCTTCTGAATTGATTGTTGCACCTTATTTTCAGATTGCGTTTTCAATTTCTCATTATTTAAGAAAACTAAGAAACTGGCTATAAAAATTACTACTGTTAATTTCATAATCATTTTTAAATTAGACAAATTAAAAATTTCTAATGTCGTATCGTATCACTGTAATAAAACGAACGAAAAAAACCTTCTTTTTTAGAAGACGCTTCAAATTTCAAAATAGTTGCCTGAAAGTAATTTAATTTATAAAATCTTTTTTCAAAATTTTTACAACAAGTGATATACAGTTACATCTATTCTCTCAAAGCTTAGCAGAGTATCCTTTATTTAAACTTCAATTTAACTCCCCAATACTTACTAGATGTCGAAATATAAGTTTATCCACCTCTGATATTCTATCTGTATCATTTGAATCCAACCATCTGATTTCCTCAATTTCCATATTAGGATGAAACGTTCCATTATACTTTGCTTTATAACAAGTCATTTTAACCATTACACCTTCTTTGGCACCATCAGACTGCGCC
>CAXBHA010000436.1:0-3198 GCA_963974955.1 uncultured Yeosuana sp.
GCAATCGCTGGAGCTATTTTCCATGACAACATCATTAAGGGAAAATTCCAAGGGATTATTTGACCAATAACACCCACTTCCTTATAATCTTTCAGTTCTGTATCTTTTAGTTGTGCCCAACCGGCATGGTGATAAAAATGTCTTACCACTATTGGAATATCGATGTCTCTGGTCTCCCTGATTGGTTTCCCATTATCCAATGATTCCAATACAGCAAAAAGACGTGAATGCTTTTGAATTTGCCGTGCCAATGCATATAAATATCGCGCTCTTTTGTGAGCCCCGATTTTAACCCATTCCGGCAATGCTTTCTTAGCTGCGGCAACAGCTTTATTTACATCAGTATCATTAGCTTCTGAAATGTTTGCCAAAACTTCTTTGGTTGAAGGATTAACACTTTCAAAATACTCCCCAGAAGAAGGCTCCACCCATTTTCCGTTAATGAATAATTTGAATTTTTTATGATGGGATTCTAAAAACTGAATGGCTTCATCTGCGCTCTCAGGAGCTGGTCCATATTCCATGGTTTCGTATATATCTTTAACTTTCATATTTCTATTTTTAAGCCATTGGGTGTCTAAATGATGCTGAATATCGTCCTGTAACAAAATGTTCCAGCTGCCGTTCTATGTCGCCTAATAAACTACTGGCACCAAATCTAAAAAGATTGGGTTGAAGCCACTCGTTTCCTAGTTCTTCCTTCATTAAAATAAGCCAGTTAATTGCTAGTTTCGCATTGCTAATACCACCTGCGGGTTTAAATCCGACTTTGAAACCTGTTAATTCGTGGTACTCTCTAATGGCTCTAATCATTACAAGACTTACAGGTAACGTAGCATTGACAGGTTCTTTGCCGGTGCTTGTTTTGATAAAATCGGCACCTGCCATCATACAAACCCAGCTTGCTTTGGACACTTTGGTATAGGTTGAAATTTCTCCTGTAGCCAATATGGTTTTCATATGCGCCTCTCCACAAGCTTTTCTACACGCCACAACTTCGTCATACAAACTTTTCCAATCGGATTGTATAATAAGGTTTCTGCTTAATACAATATCAATTTCCTTCGCTCCAGCAGCAACCGATAATTCAATTTGCTTAATCTTTTCACTTAACGGAATATTTCCAGCAGGAAACCCTGTGGAAACTGCTGCAATCGGAATGCCACTATTTCCTAGGCCTTTTACGGCATCTGCAATAAGATTATGATACACACAAACAGCAGCGACATGCATGTTGGCGTCTTTCATTCCTAAAGTATCCAAAATATCACTTCTTACTGGTGACTTTGCTTTGGCACAAAGTCTTAAAACATTACCTTGAGTATCGTCACCAGCGAGCGTTGTTAAATCAATACAACTCAATGCTTTTAGTAACCAAGCGGCCTGCCACTCTTTTTTTACAGATCGACGTCCGCTTAATGTAGATGCTCTTCGCTCAACGGCGCTTCTATTTATGTTTATATCCTTAAAAAGATTGGCATCAAAAGGAATTCCTTCGTTTCGTTGGTGGTGCAACTCAGGTTCATTATTTGACTTCATTTTGTACACGTTCGTTTTTGTGTTTGTCATACTTGGTATTTATATTCCTTTATTTTGGTTTTAAAATAACAAAAGTAAAGGTATCTACATTATTGTTTTAAGAATTAACGCCTTTTTTTGAGGTTTTTCCTTTGAAAATTTATAAACCAAATCCATTAGTTTTTTAGCTTTTGGAAAGTTAGAAGGATTATTGGTATATAACACGGCCAATATATCATCTTTAGTAACATAATCCCCAATTTTCTTTTTCAAAATAATTCCAGCACCAAAATCTATCTCACTATCTTTTGTTTCTCTTCCTGCTCCCAGTTTAACCGAAGCCAAGCCAATATCCAGCGCATTCAATTCGTTAATATAGCCTTCATCATTACTTTTATAAGATTCTGAAAATTGCGAACTTGGCAATAAACCGGGCTGGTCTATAACGCTTACATCGCCTCCTTGTGCCTTTACCAGTTCTTTAAATTTATTGAACGCTGCACCAGAATGGATTAATTTTTTTAGTATTGCAATAGCTTCAGTTCGCGTTTTAGCAACCTCACCAAGAACCAGCATATGGCTTCCCAGTTGCAAACACAATTCGGTTAAATCCTCTGGTCCATGTCCTTTTAAAGTATCAATTACTTCTTTTATTTCTAATGCATTTCCTATTGTAAATCCGAGGGGTTCGCTCATTGAAGTAAAGACAGCTACGACTTTCTTATTCATTTTAGAACCAATCTCAATCATTATTTTAGCTAATGTTTCTGCGTCTTCAGCGGTTTTCATCATAGCTCCGTAACCAACTTTAATATCAATCACAATAGCATCGGCTCCACAGGCCAGCTTCTTGCTCATGATACTCGATGCTATTAAAGAAATATTATCGACCGTCCCGGTTACATCTCGAAGGGCATAAAGTTTTTTATCGGCAGGAACCAAATTCGCGTTCTGACCACATACAACTATATTATGCTTCTTGATATTATCTATAAATTGCTGTTTTGACATATCTACGGACAAGCCTTTTATAGATTCCATCTTGTCCAATGTGCCACCCGTATGCCCTAAACCGCGACCAGACATTTTAGCCACTGGAACACCTGCCGCGGCAACTAAAGGCGCTAAAACCAACGTGGTTTTATCTCCAACACCGCCAGTGCTATGCTTATCGACTTTAATTCCTCTGATTTCTGTAAGATCAATAAGTTCTCCAGATCGCATCATAATATCTGTGAGATTCACAGTTTCATTAATGGTCATCCCTTTAAAAAATACCGCCATTAAAAAAGCCGAAACTTGGTAATCGGGAATATTCCCAGAGACAAATCCATCCACAATTGTAGCGTATTCGTCTTTGGATAACTCAAACCCATTTCTTTTCTTTATTATTAATTCAATCATACCATAAATGTATAAAAAAGTTAATTGCTTTCTATAATTAAATCTTAACTACATTAAAATTAATTGAGGATGGGGATTATATATTTGGACCGTTAAATAGGATGGCAATTGTTAATCATGAATTAGCAACTTCTACTTATTAATTTTTATCTTTATGGAAATAATCTAGACCTATGAGTGTACATATTGAAGCAAAAAAAGGGGATATTGCAGAAACTATTTTGCTCCCGGGCGATCCTTTAAGAGCCAAATGGATCGCAGAAACCTTTTTTGAGA
>CAXBHA010000437.1:0-3197 GCA_963974955.1 uncultured Yeosuana sp.
TATTGAGTTAAACCTACTATTTGACCTTGTAGCCGATTATGAGGAGCGTACTTATCCAGTTAAAAAACCCCCATTAGTTGAGGTTATCAAACTGCGTATGGCTGAAATGGGCTTAAACCAAAAACGTTTATCTGAACTTTTAGGCGTGAGTACGTCAAGGGTAAGTGAGTATTTAACTGGAAAAAGCGAACCACCTTTAAAAGTTGCAAGAGAAATTAGTGCAAAACTGGATATAGATGCTTCTATTGTTTTGGGGGTTTAAGTATTAAAACCACTATTGTCCGAGAAAAGAGTTAAGACCGCTTCGCTACTGGAACAAAGAACAAAGACTCAATCCGTAAAGGGTTGAAAATATGGGAATTAAAATTTTAAATTAGCCTAGATTGTTTTAGTTTAAAAACTTTTCAGAGAATTTAAAAAATGAAGGTTCGTATGAACCGAAACGTTGAAAAACCTTTATAAACATTAATATAATAGTTTCTGCATCGGAAAATAATCTTACATTTTTTTTGATGCTATTTGTAAGGGTTGACTACATAGCCTTCACTAGCTAGGATATTTTGACTGTTACCGGTTTTTATCTAAATCTAAATTCTAATCTTTAGTCTTTGTAAATTTCAAATTTTACCATCTTGATAGGGTTTATAACATTAAGTATACTATTGAGACACGAGGTAATAATAAATGGTCACATATAATAGGAGAATTCAATAGGTCTTAAAAACAAAAAAACAGCCTAATATTATGTGAAAAAAGAGAAAATTTCCATCAATTTAACCACCTAAACCATTTTGATAACGGAATCTTTCAGTAACTTCATTATGTTGTCTGATGGCTTAATATTATAGGTGGTGGATAACCTATCAATTTCTCTTGTTACTGAATTAGAGAATTTAGACTGACTAATATTTCCTTCTTTAAAGTTTACTAACGCTAAAAACCATTTAAAGTAAGGGAAAGTAATATAGTTTTTAAGTGATCCATTTTCCTTTTCAATCAAATTATAGCGTTTTATAATCTTTTTCACTCTTGAATATTCCCTTAAATAAAGCAGTGTTTCTAAATAAGTTCTAAAAAATTTATTCCAATTGTGTTCAATAATATCTTTTTCGTGCAGCGCCAATTGATTTTCAGCAAAATGCTTTGCATTATTGTATTGTACATTATCGTTATAGCATTTCATTAATGACGAAATATATAATGTGCGATTATATTTATTGGACATTTGTCTTGCAAATGGTAGAGCCTCTTTAAGAAGATGAAGTGCTTTTTTGGGTTCACCTAATTTTAAAAGATTAAAACAATAGTTGTTTAAATACATGATATAATCGTGTCCTTGATCGCTTATGGATAGCTTTCCATAATATAATGCCAAATCATATTTATGAAGTTTCATGAGTATCAACTGCCTATTTCCATAATAATTTAACAATAGCTTTCTTGAATAATAAGATCCGTCAATTAATTGTTCCTCAAAGGCGTTATAATATGCAAGTACTTCTTCTAGATAATCTGTTTCAATTAAAGCTATATAAGATAAGAGTATTAAAGCCTGATACTTGTTATAACCGTCAAGATTCGTATCTGAATACAAACGCTTTAACCAACTTATCCACTTCATTGAATTAGAAGAAATCTTATTGTTGTGATAATCGTTTACTATATCTGCAGTAGATTGGGTCATACGATTGCTTACTTCCTTGCAACGAATATAATCATCGTGATAATCATGAATAAAAGTATTTATTAATTCATAATCATTTAATCTAACCCTAACCAACAAAAAAACGAGGTAGTTCTTTACGACCTCATAAAATTTTATAAAATGATAATGGTGTTCCCTGTAATTTTTTATTAAGGATAATAATTCATTTTCTTCTTCCGAAGAAATCGTATCCGTTTTTATTCTATTGTCAAAATAGTTGAGTCTTTTATAATATTGATCTGTACAGTAGAAATTTAATTTTGACTGCATCCAATTCATCAAGTGTGAATACTTACGCTTATCTATCCTTTCATCAAACTTATCCTTCTCTGCAGGCTTTAAGGTGTTAATTTGAAGTCGTTTAAAAATATGTATCCTATCATCATCCTGAAATTGATTTAATTGGTCAAGTAAAGCCACTTCATGTGGCAAAAGGGAATCGGCATAATTTATAAACTTCTTTAATTTCATTTTTGATTTTACATAACCAAGCCGCCATCAACACTTAGCACAGCCCCATTAACAAAGCGACCTTCATCTGAGGTTAAATACAAGTAAGCATTGGCAATATCTTCTGGAGTTCCTAGTCTCCCTAAAGGTGTTTTACTTTCCAGATCTTTAATCACTTTTTCTGGAATTGTATTAACCATCTCTGTAGCAATAAATCCTGGGGCAACGGCATTTACATTAATACCCTTTCTTCCCAATTCTCGAGCCCAAACCTTAGTCATGCCTATAACCCCAGATTTTGTTGCAACATAATTGGTTTGCCCAAAATTTCCATATAATCCAACTATTGAAGCTGCATTAACAATACTCCCACTACCTTGTTCGCTCATAACAGCGGCAATCACTTGTGTGCAATTAAAAACTCCAGTAAGGTTAACATCAATAACACTTTGCCATTGGTCATCAGTCATTTTTTTTAAGGTAGAATCTCTGGTAATACCCGCATTATTGATTAGTATATCTATACTTTTATGTTTATCTATTATATCTTGAACTGCAGCTTTTACATTATTTTTATCTGTGGTGTTAACTTTATAAAAATAAATTGACTCTCCTTTACATTCGTTAAGCAATTCGTTCCCTGCTGTTTCATCAATATCCCAACAAATAACCTTAGCCCCTTCTTTTAAAAAAGTTTTTACCGTTGCTTTACCAATACCTTTTGCTCCACCAGTAATGATGGCTACTTTGTTTACTAATCTGTTCATACTTTGATTTTTATCTTTTATCAAAGCTATTGTTTAATAGACTAACTAAAGTTAATAAAATTTATTGTATAGGTATTGACTTTTATAATTTAACAATATTTATTATTTATAAATTACTATATAACAGTATTTTATAACAACAAAATATAAATCGGACAAAATAATCATTTTAATTATTAATATCCATAGATTTCAATGAATAATTTCTAAAGAGCATAAATATTTTTGAATGTCCGTAATTTGTCATAAGTCTGAAAATATAATAATTTTGTCAT
>CAXBHA010000438.1:0-3194 GCA_963974955.1 uncultured Yeosuana sp.
CTTGCGTATCTGTAATGGAAGGTAACGAGCCTGTTGTAATCCCAAATGCAGAAGGGAAACGTACCACGCCATCTGTAATCGCTTTTGTAGAAGGAGGCGAAATAAAAGTTGGTGACCCAGCAAAACGTCAAGCTGTGACCAACCCAACTAAAACAGTTTCATCCATTAAACGTTTTATGGGGAATAAATATTCTGAATCTAAAAAAGAAGCAGACCGTGTACCATATAAAGTAGTTAAAGGTGATAATGATACTCCTAGAGTAGATATTGATGGTCGTTTATATACCCCTCAAGAATTATCGGCTATGATTCTTCAAAAAATGAAGAAAACTGCTGAAGACTACTTGGGAACAACTGTAACTGAAGCCGTTATTACTGTGCCTGCTTATTTTAATGATTCTCAGCGTCAAGCTACTAAAGAAGCTGGTGAAATTGCAGGTTTAAAAGTTAGAAGAATTATTAACGAGCCTACAGCTGCAGCGTTGGCTTATGGTTTAGATAAAAAACACAAAGATCAAAAAATTGTGGTTTTTGACTTTGGTGGAGGTACTCATGATGTATCCATCCTTGAATTAGGAGATGGTGTATTTGAAGTATTATCAACTGATGGAGATACCCACTTAGGAGGCGATGATGTCGATCAAAAAATAATCAATTGGTTGGCAGATGAGTTTAATACTGATGAAGGGATGGATTTACGTAAAGATCCAATGTCTTTACAGCGTTTAAAAGAAGCTGCTGAAAAAGCTAAGATTGAGTTATCATCTTCTGCCCAAACAGAAATAAACTTACCGTATATCACAGCTACTGCAAGCGGTCCAAAACACTTAGTTCGTTCATTAACACGTGCAAAATTCGAACAATTAATTGACGATTTAGTAAAACGTACTATTGCACCTTGCGAAACGGCTTTAAAAGCGGCAGGATTGTCAAAAAATGATATAAATGAAATTATATTAGTAGGTGGATCAACACGTATCCCTGCAGTACAAGCAGCAGTTGAAAAATTCTTTGGCAAAGCGCCAAGTAAAGGTGTAAATCCAGATGAAGTGGTTGCTGTTGGAGCTGCTATACAGGGTGGTGTTTTGTCTGGTGATGTTAAAGATGTATTGCTTTTAGATGTAACACCTTTATCACTAGGTATCGAAACGATGGGTAATGTAATGACTAAGCTTATTGAATCGAATACGACGATTCCTACCAAGAAATCCCAAGTATTCTCTACTGCGGCCGATAATCAACCTTCTGTAGAAATCCATGTGCTACAAGGAGAACGTGCTATGGCAGGCGATAATAAAACCATCGGTCGTTTTCACTTAGATGGTATTCCACCGGCAAGACGTGGAACGCCTCAAATTGAAGTCACCTTTGATATTGATGCGAACGGTATTATTCATGTGACTGCGACTGATAAAGCGACAAATAAAACGCAGGACATTCGTATTGAAGCGTCTTCTGGTTTAACTGAAGAAGAAATCAAAAAAATGAAAGCAGATGCTGAAGCAAATGCAGAAGCAGATAAAATTGCAAAAGAAAAAGCTGAAAAATTAAATGCTGCCGATGCGATGATTTTCCAAACTGAAAGTCAGTTAAAAGAATTTGGTGAAAAATTATCAGACGATAAAAAGAAACCAATAGAAGAGGCATTGGAAGAACTTAAAAAAGCTTACGAAACAAAAGATGTTGCTGTCATTGAGCCAGCTTTAGAGAAAATAAATGAAGCTTGGAAAGTAGCTTCTGAAGAAATGTATAAAGCACAGGCCGATGCGCAACAAGGTGGCGGCGATGCGGCTCCGGGACCAGATGCTAGTCAGAATGGTCAATCTGAGTCGAGTGATGTTGAAGACGTAGACTTCGAAGAAGTCAAGTAGCCTGTACTGTAGCGAAGTCGAAGTATAGACTTCGAAGAAGTCAAGTAATATATTTCTCAATAACTGTAAAAAAGCGCAACCGGAAGTGGTTGCGCTTTTTTATTCAATATTTTCAAATAGAACTGGCTTGAACTTTATTATGCGTGCATAATATTTATTATATTTGTTTTTTTTTCAATTAAAATTTTTATAATGGCAAGTAATCTATCCAAACTTCTTAAAATCAAACACCCCATCATTCAGGCCCCTATGTTTTTAGTATCAAACACATCCATGGTTATTGAGGCTATGAAAGGTGGCATTGCAGGTTGTATTCCTGCATTAAATTATAGAACACTTGATGAATTACGTATCGCTCTCAAGGAATTAAAAGCGGCTAAGGTTGAAGGAGGTTCTTTTGGGTTTAATTTAATTGTAAATAAATCCAATCTCAAATATAAAGGTCAGCTAGAGGTTATTTGTCAAGAAGGCTGCGATTTTATTATTACCTCATTGGGAAGTCCTGAAGAAACCATTAGGCAAGCACATAAAGTGGGGATAAAAGTCTTTTGCGATGTCGTCGATTTAAAGTTCGCTCAAAAGGTTGAAGGTTTAGGTGCCGACGCGATTATAGCCGTTAACAATGAAGCCGGTGGACATAGAGGTAACAAAAAACCAGAAGAACTTATAAGAGAACTTGTTTCCAATTGCAATATCCCCGTTATTTCAGCAGGTGGTGTTGGTTGCAAAGCAGATATAGATAAGATGTTAAGCTATGGAGCTGCGGGCGTTTCGGTTGGAAGTCCATTTATTGCTTCGTTGGAAGCAAGTGTAACCGATGAATATAAACAAGCCTGTGTTGAATATGGAGCGAAAGATATTGTGGTTACCGAACGTATCTCTGGTACTCCTTGCACAGTTATAAATACACCCTATGTTCAAAAAATCGGAACCAAACAAACCTGGTTGGAATCTGTTTTAAACAAAAACAAAAAGCTAAAAAAGTGGGTCAAAATGGTTAGATTCTCCATAGGAATGAAGGCTACTCAAAATGCTGCAAAAAAGGCAACTTACAAAACCGTTTGGGTCGCGGGCCCTAGTATAGAACATACAAAAGCAGTTTTACCAACAAGGGACATTATTAAAAATCTTATTAAGTAATTAGTATTGATTACTTTACATCGAGTCTTTTAAATTATGTTTAGTCTAAATTAAAAATGATAATTAAATTTTAGTATTCTACAGTTTCTTAAGATATTTAAGAGGAATTCTTATTTATTTTAAATAATCAAATTTGAATGTCCGTATTCATTCATAATACCATTTTTGTCATTCAGAATGGAG
>CAXBHA010000439.1:0-3193 GCA_963974955.1 uncultured Yeosuana sp.
CAGGTTCAATGCTAAGGACCGCATTGTTTGTTACAAATACACTTCCCATTAACATATAAACATTTCGTTTATATAACTTTGTATCGTCAGAGATATTACCTGCTAATATTTGAGTCGCTTCGCCATAGTCAACTTGATTTGGATTAAATTCTGTCCAATTAATCAGCCAATTATTAGCACCTACTATTCCTTTTTCTTGTTGAGCTGAGAGATTTCCAACTACTAAAAGAAAGATCCATATAATATGAGCTATGTTTTTCATTTCAAAAAATTAATTATTAATATTCCTTCAATCATTATGCAATTATAGGCAATAAATTCCACAAAATGCATATTTAATCGTTTAAATGTAATTTTTTATTAAATTATTTTCTTTCAATAATGAAACAATAATATAAAAATATTCTATAAAATGCAAATTTTATCGTTGAAATGCACTTTATTGTTCAATTTACTTTGTATTTCATCTATATAATGCCCATCCTATAACAAAAACTTAATCCAATTATAATTTGGGTGCTTATAACTTCAAGATTTCATACTTACAAAATTCCTTATTTAAATTTTGCTTGTGAACGTTTGCTTTTTTAATTAAAATGAATACACATGGTTTCATTATGTACCAATATCAAATTTTAAAAAATCTAAATTTTAGACCAGTACTTAAACCGTTATCTAAAACTTAGTATTAGATATTAAAAGGAGGGAAATAATAATGGAAGTAATTAATTATAACTATCTGTGAATTTGTATATTCAACAGATCACTAGGGGTTTTATTTAAAAAATATGCAAAACTGCAATCCTTATATTTCATACAAGGTATCGTATCACTTATGTTCAAGTGAGACCCATACTTTATTCAGTACAACAAAATCATACTTATTCTAATTTTTAAAAATAAAAGAACGTATGAAGGCACATCGTTAATGATACATTCCAAATTCATGAAGTGCTTTTAAGGTGTCTTCATAAAATAGAATACCAGCGATAAGGTTGGTCGTATCAGAATAGGGCAACAACTGCTTTTGAAACTTTGTACTATTTTTAAGAAATTCATCGGTCGAATCAAACTCATCTTCCAGTGCTTTCCTATTGTCACTACTGTCAGGAATTCCCAAATCATTCATGGTAACACCTGGTTT
Organism: uncultured Yeosuana sp.; assembly: GCA_963974955.1. Classification (GTDB taxonomy): domain Bacteria; phylum Bacteroidota; class Bacteroidia; order Flavobacteriales; family Flavobacteriaceae; genus Yeosuana. Next base: position 1,145 of record CAXBHA010000439.1, read on the forward strand.
TGTTGTAAAAGCAATGTAAGGCAAAATTTTGTAAAGAACCTCAATCCGTTCAATATACAGATTGAGCAATTCACCTTTTTGCATGTTCTCTAATTCCTGTTTATCATGATATTTGTTTATTGAAACATTATCTCTAATAATGTTTTTTGGAGCATTCTTTTTTTGTGCAAAACTTACGCTTGCTATTAAAAATAAACTTAAACTGAATAAAATAATTTTTAATTTCATTTCTTAAAATTTAGGGTTGACGGACAAATTTATGTAATTTATCGTAAAAAACAAGCCTTTTATCGAATTTTTTAAAAAAATACTAAAATATTTTGTTGTTTTTGTAAGTATTTTTCCATGTTTAGATGCCAATTGTTTTAAAAACATAACTTTAATCCAAAAATATACAGTTTACAATAATCAAACCAAAAACAATTATACGCGTCTTTTCCATGAAACAATGAAATATACTTGGGTGTAAATTATGACTTAAAAGTTACTCAAACTTAGCAAAATACCCAATGAACATGCAGGTTTATTAAGCCCCCCAGACGACTTGGTAAAATATATAGGTGAACTAATTGAATTTTTTTTTAACTATGAATTTCTCTAGAATTGAATTTAGCTAAGATATTGAATAAAAAATTTCTTGAAATTTTATATTTTGCCTCACCCGGAAGCCCCGAGGCTGAGCCTCCTTTAGATTGGATGTTTAATCTTTTATCGTCTTCTTTATTTCTAAAATTCTTTTTTCCTTTTTAGGCTGTCTGTATTTTCTTGCGAATGCAGTATGGTATTGATGCGTCTCCAAAAATTTAATTTGAGCCTTATTCCACTCATTTTTATTTGAAACTATTGAAGACTGCTTCAATTCCTGATAAAGTTGAGCACTTATCTGATAAAAATCCTTTCTACCTAAATAATCTAAATCTGAATCGCACAATATACATTCAAGATAATTTTTTGGGGACTGCGGGATACGTGTTGCCTTAATCAAACCCTTTACCAGTTCGATATCCTTTGGAGAAAAATCAAATTCTAGCATGAGTTGTTCTGCTATTTCAATACTTTTCTCTTCATGTTCAACTTTTGTGACCACAAAACCAATATCATGTAATAATGCTGCAATTCGAAGTAGATAGGCATTATAATTATCAATTTTTTCTCTTCTGATATATTGATTTACAACATGAACTACATCTAGGGTATGTTCAATATCGTGATAACATAAGTCTTTTGGCAAATTGGTGTTTAAAATTGCCAACACTTTTTTTCTTAGTTTTAAATACCTTTTAATCATGCTAAATAAATATGGCTAAAATCGCAGCAAATAATAGGCAATAATCAACATAAAAAAGATGACGCTTAATCCAAAAAAGAACATGGATTTACGAACGCATTTAAATTTTGCATAAATTATTTTGCTCTCTACATGAATTTGCTCGCTAAGTTGTTCGAACAACTCTTCTTCGGAAGCACAAACTTCAATTATTTTTTTAGAGAATTCCTCTACATTTCCAAAGGCATTAGCAGCATCACCAAAAAAAAAGACATTTTTTTTATATTTCAATTCAATTTGGGGCTTAAAGCACTTAAAACAATAAAAAACCGAACAAATAACACATATAAACCATAAAAACGTTAAAACAATAACTATTGGACTTCCTTTAATCATGGGCTCCAATTGCTCAAAACGATCGAAGAACAGCCCTAAAACCAGACTATGAAAAGAAAAAACAATACCTGCCTTAATCTCGGAAGCTCTAATAAGTTTTTCCAATCTCTCTAGTTGTTCCCAATAATTATTTGAGTCATGAATTGGTGTCATTGTTTTTTTATTTTGGATTAAAATTAAATTTACAATAAATAATTTATACCGTTAGTTTTTTACTTGGATTTGATTTAAAAATGATTGGTTCTTTATGCCATTAACAAAATACATTTTCATCATTCCTCTGTTTTTTACGTCAATTTCACCTCTATACTTACATTGAAACACATCTTTAACCAACTCATAGGTGTTTTCAGCAATATTAATTCTTCCAGGATACGATAATGTTT
>CAXBHA010000440.1:0-3183 GCA_963974955.1 uncultured Yeosuana sp.
ATTATCCATTCTTTTTAATCATACTTGAAAAACGATTTACCCAAACAACCCATAATAAAAATACCATTCCATAAATAATCCCGGGAAATACTACGGTATGCAAGAGTTCGCTTCGCCATGGGTAATGAAATAATCCTACAGACAAAATAACAATACGCAGTAAATTAACAACATAAATTAAAACACTCCCAGAGAGTATATACATAAAAGTTGTTTTGGGTTTGCCTGAAAATGCTACAATAAAGGACACAAATAATATGATTACACTAATAGAATTACATCCTTCAATAATTCTAGCCAGATATTTGGTATTAATTACAAGTTTCATGGAGCGCTCATTGGGATGAGGTACTACATAAGCCTTATAGCCCATTACATTAAGTAAATCTGCACTTTGTCTGGCCACTAAATTAGTAACATAATCGGGATAATATTTAGAGTCTTTCGAGTAATCAAGATACAATTTATAAGCAACTGATAAGGATATATATACCAACAAAAAAGTAAGTATAAACTTAATAACAGATTTATATTTGATAATGAGTGCTTTCAAAAAAAATAATTGAGTTCCAAAATATTAAAATAATATGCTCAGTCGAATTTACACCTTTTTGGGTACTTTTGCTAAAACTTTTGAAAGATGATTTTTGACGCCCTAAAACCACAAATAGAAAAAATAGTATCCAATGAGCAACTTTCAGTTAATGAGCGCCTTTTGGATATATGCAAATTGCTTCAAGCCAATGTAACTTATTACAACTGGATTGGTTTTTATTTTAGAAATGGCACCAAAAAAGAACTCGTTTTGGGCCCATATGTTGGCGCCCCAACAGACCATACTGTAATTCCCTTTGGAAAAGGTATTTGTGGTCAAGTGGCTGTAAGTAATCAAAATTTTGTGGTTCCCGATGTGACTGCTCAAGACAATTACATTGCTTGCAGTATTACCGTTAAAGCTGAAATAGTAGTGCCCATTTTTGTTAAGGGAAAAAATATTGGGCAGATTGATATTGACTCAAATACTCAAAATCCATTTAGTGAAGATGATGAACGTTTTTTAGAGTTTGTCTGTACTAAAGTCGCAAGCTTATTATAATCCACTCCTAATAGCTTCAACAGGATCTAGTTTTGCGGCCGAACTTGCTGGTAAAATACCTGCCATTAAACCAATTAACGTGGAAACCGAAAATCCTAAAAATATATTTTTTAAAGACAATATAAATTCAAAATCACCCGCTAAGTAGGTACCAATAAGGGTTCCAATCCAAACTAAAACCAACCCTACTACCCCACCAATTACTGCCAGAATAATCGCTTCAAATAAAAATTGAAATAAGATAAACCGGCTTTTTGCCCCCATCGCTTTTTGAATTCCGATAATATTGGTGCGCTCTTTAACACTCACAAACATAATATTGGCAATTCCAAAACCACCAACCAACAGTGAAAAACCGCTAATAATCCATCCAATCATATTCATAGAGGCAATAATTCCATCAATTAAATCGGTAAATCCCGATAATTTATTTATAAAAAAATTATCAACTTCCCCATCCTTCAACCCTCTAAATCGTCTGTATTTTTGTTTTAACACTTCTTCAAACGCCCCGATATCAATGCCTTGTTTAGGTTTGACCACTATCATTGTTAATGCGCCTTTCGATCCAATATTCATAAATTGCCTAGCAAAATTTGTAGGTACAAATGCCTTTTCATCAGGTGAATCCATATTAAGCCCTCCAAATTTTTCCAACACACCAATAACCGTCAATTTTCTGCCATAAACCCTAATAACTTTTCCGATAGGTTCTACATCGTCAAAAATATTTTTTGCCAGATTAAATCCTAACACAATCACTGAAGCTCCATTATTGGATTCTGTTTCGCTGTAAAATCGCCCTTTATATATTTTTAAATTATCGATTTCATAAATTTCATTTGAAACTGGGGTCACTTCAACATTTGACACCGTATTTTCTTCAAATTTTATGGATTGTAAACTTCCCATAATTGCGAATGCACTGGCCTCAATATCCGGCACATTTCGTTTTATAAATTCGTAATCTTCACTCCCTGTTTGCGGAAAATTTTCCCGCTTCCACCGTGGAACATCCGACGGCCCAAAGGAAAACCTAGTTATGTACATGGTGTTTTTATCAATGCCCGCTAATTGTCCTTTTATACTTTGATCTAAAGAATCTACTGCTGCTAAAACGGCTATAATAGAAAATATACCTACTGTAACACCTATTAATGACAACAATGTACGCAGTTTGTTGTTTCTTAAGGCATTAAGAGCAAACGAAAAACTCTCTTTAAAAAGACGTAAGTAAACGAGCATAAATTGATTTTTCTAAAACTGGAATAATGTTATAAAGGTATGACGTTTTAATAAAATATTAGTTACAAAAAAATAAAAACAAAATGCCATTCTTACCTTACATTTTTGCCTGAAATAATTACTTTTGCATTTTAAAATCCTACGCTTCAAAAAATTAACGCGAAGGTAGTTAATAAATTGATTTTTTCGAGTTCAACAAAACAACAAACAAAACAACAAAAAATGAGCAACCAAAAAACCATTAAATCTGCCTTAATATCAGTATTTAGTAAAGATGGATTAGAGCCTATTGTAAAAAAACTAAATGAACAAGGTGTCATTATATATTCAACCGGTGGAACACAAAAATTCATTAATGATTTAGGCATCAACGTCATTCCTGTTGAAGATGTTACTTCTTATCCCTCTATCTTAGGTGGTCGTGTAAAAACATTGCATCCTAAAGTTTTTGGTGGAATTCTAAACCGTCAAAACAATGAAACCGATATTGCTGAATTAACTGAGTTTGACATTCCTCAAATAGATGTTGTTATTGTCGATTTATACCCATTTGAAAAAACGGTTGCCTCTGGAGCTAGTGAACAAGATATCATTGAAAAAATAGATATTGGTGGTATTTCTTTAATTCGAGCAGCAGCAAAAAATTATGCCGATGTCGTTTGTGTTGCTTCTATGACAGATTATGCCGAATTTTTACAACTTATAACAAAGAATAACGGGACTCTTTCTGAAAGTGACAGAAAACGTTTTGCTACAAAAGCTTTTAATGTATCTTCACATTACGATACAACTATTTTTAATTACTTCAATAAAAATCATGATGAAGCTGTTTTAAAAATTAG
>CAXBHA010000441.1:0-3181 GCA_963974955.1 uncultured Yeosuana sp.
CTTAAAAATTCTGATGCCCAAGCATTAGATATCTGCAAGACTACGCCCAGTAGCATAGAAAAAATAAAGAAAATAGCCATTTTGTAATCCTTAAATAATCCTAAAGCATCTAATCCTAATCGTTGTGTTAATGCTTTATTCTCTGTTTTGGAAAGAGGGACATTAGGTAATGTAAAAGAATAAATGCCTAACAATAAAGAAAGTGCACTGGCAAAATAAAATTGATTTGAACTTTGTGACCAATCAAGTAAATCTATAAACCACATGGCCACTATAAACCCTATTGTACCCCAAACTCGAATTGGTGGAAAAACCTTGATAATGTCATATTTATTATCTGAAAGTATACTATAGGAAATGGCATTAGCTAAACCAATGGATGGCATATATAACAAAAGATATCCTAATATAATCCAGAAAAATGCATCAAAGGAATTTACATGAGCCAGAATAAATAGAAGTCCAGCCCCTAAAATATGAAGAATGCCAAAAAGTTTTTGTGCATTTATATATTTATCTGCAATAATTCCTGCAACGGCAGGCATTATGATTGAGGCAATACCAAGTGTTGAAAATATGCTTCCAATTTGAGAACCCGTAAAATGCAACTGTCCTCCTAAAAAACCACCTAAAGAAATTAACCAAGTTCCCCAAATAAAAAATTCGAAAAAATTTAATACAGTCAGACGAAATTTAATAGTCATGTTTAAATGTCAAAAAGTTTTTATCGTTTGGAAATTTCATCTCGAATATGTGCCGCTTTTTCATAATCTTCATGGGCAACGGCTTCGTTGAGTAAATTATGAAGCTCTTCAAGGGTTTTAGATTTATAGTTTTCTTTGGGTTTGCCAATTTCAAGTTCATCAGCCAACAGGTCGTCTACTAAAATACTGTCTTGTTCGTCCTCATCCTCTTTTTTAGGATTGATTTTTAAATAAATCCCAGCTTTATCTAAAATATTTTTATAGGTAAAAATAGGTGCTTGAAACCGGAGCGCTAAGGCAATGGCATCACTAGTTCTGGCATCAATAATCTCTTCAATTTTATCACGTTCACAAATTAAACTTGAATAAAACACACCATCAACTAATTTGTGAATAATGACTTGTTTGACTACAATATCAAATCTATCGGCAAAATTTTTAAATAAATCGTGTGTTAATGGCCTTGGTGGACGAATTTCTTTTTCAAGTGCAATTGCAATAGATTGCGCTTCAAAGGCGCCAATAACTATTGGCAATTTTCTGTCACCATCAACTTCATTCAAAATTAAGGCATAGGCGCCATTTTGGGTTTGGCTATAGGATATTCCTTTTATGTTAAGTCTAACTAAACTCATAATTTTATAAAAAGCAAAGAACTGTTTAAATTAGGACTTTACCAACTACCAAAAGCAGTTTAAGCTAAAATACCAAATTAAACAGTTTATTTGATAAAACAAGTTAGAAAAAATAATTTATTGCTGTGCTTTAAATGCCTTTAATTTTTCAATAAGCTGTGGCACAACAACAAAAGCATCACCTACAACGCCATAGTCGGCAGCTTTGAAAAACGGCGCTTCTGGATCGGTATTAATAACCACTTTTACTTTAGAAGCATTTATTCCAGCTAAGTGTTGTATGGCTCCAGATATTCCTATAGCAATGTATAAATTAGAGGCTACAGGTTTCCCGGTTTGTCCAACATGTTCGCCATGTGGTCTCCAGCCTAAATCGGACACTGGTTTTGAACAGGCCGTAGCGGCACCTAATACATCTGCCAATTCCTCAATCATACCCCAATTTTCTGGGCCTTTTAATCCACGACCGGCAGATACTACGAGATCGGCATCTGCAATGGTTACTTTATTGCTGGCTTTATCAACAGATTCAACATGAATACTTGAATCTGGGATTGTAACCTGAAAATCTTCGGTAGTTGCCGTTGTTTTATTTTCTTTTATACCAAAACTGTTTTTAGAAACGCCCAACAGTTTAACATCGGTGTTAATTTGAAACATCTCATAGGCTTTGCTCGTAAAAGCAGTTCGCTTCACAATAAATGGCGATGTACTTGAAGGTGCTTCCAATACATTAGTTGCATAACCAGCATCTAGATTAATGGCCAAAAGAGGGGCCATATATTTACTGTTTACACTCGAACTAACGATGACAACCTTAGCGCCTTCTTTTTTTGCAGCTTGTTCAATGATTGAGGCATAAGCTTTAGCATTAAAAGAGTCTAAACCCGTGTTTGTAACGTTTAAAACTTTACTTACACCATAGGATTGGAGTTCTGAAGTGTCTTTTGAATTTATGGTAAGTGCAGTTACTGTTGTTCCCAATTGATCGGCCACTGCTTTGCCATAGGATGCGACTTCAAAAGCTGTTTTTTTAAAACGCCCTTGATCTGATTCTGTATATACTAAAACTGACATAATATTTTTATTTGTTTTTTTAAATAACTTTTGCCTCGTTGTGCAAAAGATTAATTAATTCGTCTAAATTATCTGGAGACACTAATTTCACGGCACCTTTTGGAGCAGGTTTTTCAAAGCTAACCGATGCTGTTTCTGGAGCTATATTAGCTGGTTCTAAAACCGTTAAAGGTTTTTGACGCGCCATCATAATCCCTCTCATATTTGGTATGCGAAGATCACTTTCTTCAACAAGTCCTTTTTGGCCGCCTATTATTAATGGCAAGGTGGCAGAAACAGTTTCTTTTCCACCATCAATTTCTCGTATTACTTTAGCTGAAGTCCCATCAACTTCAAGTCCAATGCAGTTGTTCACAAAATTTGAATTGGTCAATCCAGCAATCATACCGGGTACCATTCCGCCATTATAATCAATGGATTCTCTTCCTGCAATCACTAAATCATAGCCACCTTCCGTTACAACCTTTGCCAATTGTTTCGCAACTGAAAAACCATCGGTTGCAGGCGTATTGATTCGTATAGCGGCATCCGCGCCAATCGCTAATGCTTTGCGTAAGGTAGGTTCGGTTTCTGGGCCACCAACGTTTATTACGGTAACTTGTGCACCTTGTTTTTCCTTGAACCACATGGCTCGTGTTAAGCCAAATTCATCATTGGGATTGATGACAAATTGAACACCATTTGTGTCAAATTTGGTATTGTCATCGGTGAAATTAATTTTTGATGTAGTGTCTGGAACATGACTTATACATACTAATATTTTCA
>CAXBHA010000442.1:0-3174 GCA_963974955.1 uncultured Yeosuana sp.
GAAGGAACACAAGTGGAGCTGCGCCGTCATAAAATTAAATTCAATAGGATAAAACACATCTTCATTTCCCACTTGCATGGAGATCATTTTTTTGGACTGGCAGGCTTAATTTCAACCTTTAGATTACTTAATCGTGAAGCAGACTTGCATATTTATGGCCCAAAAGGCATAAAAGAAGTCATTACACTGCAAATGAAACTTGCAGACTCATGGACTAATTATAAGCTTATTTTCCATGAATTAAAATCAAAAACTTCAAAATCAATATTTGAGGATGGGGATGTAGCAGTATATACCATTCCATTAAAACATCGAATTTATACTAATGGATTTCTGTTTAAGGAAAAAGAGGGAGAACGTCACTTAAATAGGACTGCTGTTGAAGAAGCCAATATTGATTTGGCATACTATCGAAAACTAAAACAAGGTTTCGATGTCTTAAATAAAGATGGTGTTTTAATTGACAATAAAAAAGTAACCTTACCACCCGAAAAGCCAAAAAGCTATGCGTTTTGCAGTGATACCGCTTATAGAGAAGATATAGTCCCAATTATAAAAGACGTGGACGTTTTGTACCATGAGTCCACCTTTTTGGAACAACATGAAAAACTTGCAGATCCAACAAAACACAGTACAGCAAAACAGGCAGCTAGTATTGCAAAACAAGCCAATGTTGGTACCTTAATTTTAGGCCATTATTCTACACGGTACGATAATTTAAATGATTTTAAAACAGAAGCCGAAACAATTTTTAAACACGTTGAATTGGCAGAAGATGGCAAGACGTTCGATTTTAATGTAACTCTTTAAGATTATTTATCCAATAAATTGCTTCATCCAAATTGATACTCCGTTTTATACTTTTTTTAGAAAACAATTTTTCCAGTGAAGCGTTTTTATAAGTAAAATTATTATAATATATAATAGTGCTAGCTACAATTATATTATATTTTTTATCGACCTTTTCCCATGATTGTGGATCTATAGAGTAAGAATGAATTCTATTTGAAATATATCCTAATTTAATATCATTCCCATAAAACTCAATGATTTTTGACATAACAAGTCTAATTTTTCCCCAATCAAAGTGCACGCCTTCATTTAATTCTGAAATAAAAAAATGATCACACAAATAAAATTTTCCAAATGAAAACTCTAATTTTTTGTTTTCGAACTCCTTAAAATATTTACTGCTTTCAAAATACATTACTATAATTTATTGCTTAAATTTATAAGATTTTATTTAACTCCAATACATTTAGATTATATTAATTTTTGAATAATTTATAATGAATACAGACTTAGGCAATTACAGAAAATCATATCAAAAGCAAGAATTGCTAGAAAGTAATATTGGTGATAATCCTATGGAATTATTTCAAAAATGGTTTCATGAAGTAGATACAAATTTCGAGGTTGAAGAGACCAACGCCATGACCATTGCTACAATTGGATTAGATGGATTTCCAAAGAGTAGGGTAGTACTTCTTAAAAGATATACGTATGAAGGCTTTATATTCTATACCAATTATAATAGTGAAAAAGGGGCTGCCATAACTAAGAACCCGAATGTATGTTTGTCTTTTTTTTGGCAAAGTGCGGAACGCCAAATAATCATTAAAGGAAAAGCAGAGAAGATAGCCGAAAATTTAAGTGATGGTTATTTTGAATCGCGCCCAAGAGGAAGTCAATTAGGGGCTTTGGTATCAAACCAAAGTAAGGTTATAAAAAACCGTAAAGTCCTTGAAGATAAGCTTTTGAGTTTAGAAAAAGAATTTGAAGGAACGGAAATCCCTAGGCCAGTATTTTGGGGCGGCTATATTGTAAAACCTGTTGAAATGGAATTTTGGCAAGGTAGGGCTAATCGATTACATGATAGAATACGCTTTAAACTTCAAAATGATTATAACTGGAAAGTAGACCGGTTGTCACCTTAAAAAATCCTGTAAAACAAAAATAACATTGTTCTTTAATGGTGTTTTGTCGATAAAAAACACATAATAACGTTAAAGAGTGTGTTTTTAATCGAATTTAACATTTATTTAACATTTGCTTCATGTTTAGTGGTCTAAATTTAAAGGACCAAATCTAAAGATACCTACTTATGAAGCTTTTAACTAAACTGCCATTATTGGCATTATTAGCTGTTTTGACATTTTCTTGCTCAACTGACAGCTTGGATAATAAGGTTGATACCTTAAATAAAAATATGGTTGTCCCAAAACCTAAAACCATTGAAATTCAAATTCTTGAATTAATTAACAATCATAGATTGAGTATTGGATTAAATCCTATAGAATATATGGATATTATAAAAGCTCAAGCATATAATCATACTGAGTACATGGTGATTGAAAATCAAGTATCACATGATAATTTCTTCGAAAGAAGTAATTATCTTAAAGCAAATGCTGGAGCAAAATATGTTTCTGAAAATGTTGCTTATGGCTATACGAAGGCAGAAACTGTTGTAAATGCCTGGTTAAAAAGTGATGCGCACCGAAAAACCATAGAAGGTGATTTTACTCATTTTGACATATCTGCAGAACAAAATAGTGAGGGACGTTGGTTCTACACCAATATATTTATAAATAAGTAAAATTATTAGTCCTAATAACCCCTAAATCAATTTATAAGACATTATGTACATAAAAAACCACTCCAATATTAAGAGTGGTTTTTCTATTTACTTTATTATTTTAAAGCTCCAACCATTTCTTCCGGTTTTACCCAAGCATCATAATCTTCAGCAGATACATAACCTAAATTAAGGGCTTCTTGCTTTAAAGTCGTACCATTTTTATGCGCCGTATTTGCTATTTCAGCTGCTTTATAATAGCCAATTTTTGTATTAAGAGCGGTAACAAGCATTAAAGAATTATTTAAAAGCTGTTTAATGACCTCATAATTAGGCTCAATTCCAACAGCACAATGTTCGTTGAAACTCATACATGCTTCACCCAGTAATTGTGCTGATTGTAATACATTCGCAGCCATTACAGGTTTAAACACGTTTAATTCATAATGTCCTTGCATTCCTCCAACAGATACAGCCATATCATTGCCTATAACTTGAGCACAAACCATAGTTAATGCCTCACACTGCGTTGGATTGACTTTTCCAGGCATAATTGAACTTCCTGGCTCATTTGCCGGAATTGTAATTTCTCCTAT
>CAXBHA010000443.1:0-3165 GCA_963974955.1 uncultured Yeosuana sp.
AAACTAACATCTAACCAATGAGTTCTTCTTTGGTTTTTAAAATCCTTAAAAGTTATAAAAAGAACCATTAAACCTATAATACCAAAAACTGCCAATGGACTTGTTATAAACAGGTTATCTTCTGGTGTTTTGGTTTTTTTATTAAGAATGTTTGTTTGTTTTACAAGTTTTTTATCAGAATTTAAAAGGGTGGCATTGCCAAAGAATTCAAAGATAAATTTTGGCAAAAACATAAATTCATAACCAGTGGCTTTTTTATCTATAACCGAGCCCAATGCTAAATCAATACCAAAACTTCCCCATGAGTTTCTATTTAAATTGTCCTGGATAAGGGTTCTAAATGTTTCTTGTTTAAAACCTTGCGGCTCGTTAAATTGTATTTCATTTTTCTTAATAATTTCAAGAACGTCACGAATTTTAGTCGCGCAGTTGTCGTAAAAGAAATCATATAAATACTCCTTGTTTTCTGGCTTTATAGTATTGAGTAAGTAACTTAATAGCCTTTGTTTTTCGGTTTGTGTTAAATTTAAAACTTGCTCCTTAACCGTTCTATTTTGCCAAATATAAAATTTTAAAAAATCGTAAAAGCGACTATCACCGATGGAATAATTTAATTTTCCTTGCGCAAAATTCAAATAAAAATTTGGAGCATCAAAATCATAACGGCCATAATCAAATACGATATCCAAATTATTAGAGGAATCTTTTATTCTAAAGGCATTATGGCCAAAGGCGTCATTTAACGAACTGCCAGGGCCAATGGTAAGAACACTAATTTCTGCATCCTGTGATAACACAAAGGGCTGTGCTTTTAAAAAGAAAACTGATAAAAGACAGACTATTAAAAGTAGATTTTTTTGCATGGTTATAAATTACCTAAAAATACTAAAATCAAATGTCATTGAAAACACATTGGAATACAAAGCAACACTTTGATCTCCAATATCTGTAAATGCATAATCTATTTGGATGCCATTATATTTAAATCCAACTCCAAAGCTAGGCTGAAAGCTCAATTGATTTGTATTGTCAATTTGTAACTCATTTTGAAAATTACCAACCCCAGTCCGTAAATAAATCATATTAATATATCCAAACTCAAAGCCTAAAGCAGGATTTATGCTCGCAAACGAAGATGAAAACACGTCATTATTTTCCTCAAAACGGACGTTTAAATTTACAGCAGTTACCAAAGAGTAGTCATCGTTAAATATCATCTTTTTTGATATTCCTATTTGAAGTTTAGGGATCGTAATTTCGGTTGTTTCAGGAAGTTCCTGATTTTGTCCAGCGATAGCATTTTGAACTTTGGCAAATTCATCTTTATTGATGCTCCAAGCGTTAAAAGTTGTTGTAATATCGCGGGCCATCACACCAAACTTCCAGTTATTTTTACTTTCAAACTGTAATCCTAAATCCAGACCAAACCCCCAAGACGATGCAAAATCACCAATAATCCTTCTAATCACTTTAGCATTAACCCCATAATTAAGACCTTGTACTGGGAGCTTTCTTGCATACGAAAAGGTTAAACCATAATCAGCTGTAGAGAACAAACTAATTCTATCATAATTAATATTCCCTTGATCGTCAATAAGTTGTGTGGTATTTAAAATATCATCCACCGCAAATCGGATTAACGAAATTCCTACAGCACTTCGATCATCTAATGGCATAGCAAATCCTGCATAATCATAATTTGCTATATTGGCAAAATAACCAGAATGCATTAATGCTAGTTGGTTATCTTCAAGATTGAGTAATCCGGCCGGATTCCAATATCCGGAATTAACATCGGCAGTTTGTGAAGTCACAGCGCTACTCATCCCTAAAGCAGCGGCATCTACACCAATGTTCAAAAACTCATTGGAGTATTTGCGTACGGTTTGGGTAAATACCGTAGTGGTTATGGCAAAAAGTAAAATCGTTAAGTACTTTTTCAAGCGTATTTTTTTGCAAATATGCACATAATTAATTAACCTATAAACTTGAAATAGGAATAGATATTGTTTGATACTTGCTTTAGACAATAATTGTTTGTTATTTTTACACAATATAAATCAAAAAAAATGAAAAAATATATTCCAAATGCTTTAACTCTTTTAAATTTATTTTGCGGCAGTATTGCAGGCGTTTTTGCTGTTAATAATAATTTTGTTGCGGCTTCGGTTTTTGTTTTCTTAGGAATATTTTTCGATTTTTTTGATGGTTTTTTTGCCAGAAAATTTAAGGTTCAGAGTGAACTGGGTGTTCAACTTGATTCATTGGCCGATATGGTAACCAGTGGTGTTGTTCCGGGAATTTTTATGTTTAAATTATTGGCATTGGCAATAGATAGACCTGAAGTTAGTTCGATGAGTGATGAATGGAATTCTATTTTACATTTTGAAGGCGTTACGTATTCAATCATTCCATTTTTTGGATTATTTATAACACTGGCATCCGCATATAGACTGGCAAAGTTTAATATTGATGAAGACCAGCAAAGCTATTTTAAAGGATTGCCAACACCAGCAAATACATTATGGATAATATCGCTTCCGTTAATCATGGAATTTCAAAATAGCGATTTAATGAATTCCATTATTCTAAATGAATATTTTTTATTAGGCTTAACCTTTCTTAGTTGTTATCTGTTGAATTCTAATATTAAGTTATTTGCTTTAAAGTTCAAGGAATGGGGATTTAAGGCCAATGCCTCCAGATATATTTTTATTATGCTATGCATTGTTTTTTTAATTATCCTTCAATTTGCAGCTATTCCAATGATAATCTTGTTGTATATCGGTATGTCTCTTTTAGATAGTTTAACGGCTAAGTAATTTTAAATTTAAAAGAAAAATAAATGGCGTCTGGTTTTTTTGCTTTGTTGGATGATATTGCAGCTCTTATGGATGATGTGGTGGTCATGAGCAAAATTACTACCAAAAAAACAGCAGGCATTTTAGGTGATGATTTAGCAGTTAATGCCGAAAAAGCTACTGGGTTTGTGTCATCAAGAGAACTACCCGTTTTATGGGCAATAACCAAAGGGTCTTTACTTAATAAGTTAATTATTTTGCCCATTGCATTTTTACTCAGCTCTTTTTTGCCCTGGGCAGTAACTTTGATTTTAGTGTTAGGAGGCGTTTATTTAGCTTATGAAGGTGTAGAAAAAATAATAGA
>CAXBHA010000444.1:0-3164 GCA_963974955.1 uncultured Yeosuana sp.
TGCTATAACAATTCCACGAATTAATTTTTTAAGCTTAGATATGTTTGCATTTCTATTAACAAATAACCAAAATACCGCGTTAATTAATATGATTAGCAACAGACCAGCTCTTGATTGTGTAGTAAATGCTATAACTAGGAAAAGAAGTGGAAGTAAAATTAATAAAATTAATAACACTTTATTTCGAAGTTTCAAATACAAATACATAAGCGAAAAATTGGCAAAAACACAATAATAGGAGTACGCATTTGCATTTAGCATAAACCTATCCCTATAATCGATGGCCGAAGCAAAATTAGCTGTTATATTACCCTCCTTAATCATAATCAAAAACAAAATGATAATCGATAGAATATACCCTATATGGAAATAATAGACGTAGTTGGTAGTTTTGGTAAGGCCTATAACAATATACGTGGCTATAACGGCCCCAAAAATAGAACTTAGTGCTGTTAAAAATTCTTCGTAACCTTTGTAATAAAAGATTGTGGTGAAACTTAAAAGAAAAATAAGTAAAAAAATTAAAAATTCTCTCTTATCAATGTGAAAAGTCTTCGAATCATATAAAAAAGCAATACATGCCAACAAAGGTAAAAGACCAAGAGTAACAATTTGCTGTAACTTTAAATATGGTCCTAAAGCGTTAAGAGAAATAATAACGAATACAATAAAACTTCCTAATAAAACTGAGGGATTATTATTTTTGTTCATATTTAAATTTTCAAAAAGCCCAAATTAATTTGCGCTCAATCTTAAACTTCATGGCTAAATTACCCATACCAAGTGATACTGAAAAAACGATTAAAAAAGAACCTATTATAACAATAAAAGGAGGCCAGTATTGAAGCATACTCCAACCAAAGATAGTTATCAATAAGGGTTGATGAAAAATATAAATATAATAACTGTTATCATTAATGTTGTTTATAGTCTTTTTTATTGAAGAGTTTTTCAAATTTTTAGATTTAGAAAAGAATAAAAATAAAAATAATATTGACAATATGCCCATTGGAAATAGCATATATCCCTTAAATAGACTTTTCAAAAAAGGTTATGTTATAAATTGAGGCATAATAATGGACCATGTAAATAGTGTCGTGTGCAATAGGATGATATAAATGTATTTTTTTCTAAATAGTTTAAAACAATAGAACTGTGATAAAAATAAAAGTAGCCTATATAAAAACAGAGGAGATATTGAAAGGCCTTACCTACTAGGTCTAGTTGAATGTAGAAAAATCTAGGGTATAAAAAGAATAAAATTAAAACTAAAAAAAAACCATTTAGAGGTTGCTTTTTAAAGAATGATTCGAAATAATAAAAAAATAAAAATACCGTGAATATTATTAATAAGAACCATAGATGACCGGCACCCTGCCTAAATGGTATTAAAAATTCCTTAAGATTCGAAAAATCTATGAAAAGGTATATGTAAATAGGTGCAAAAAACAAATAAGGTATAATAAGGCGTTTTATTTTTTTTCTTACTAGAAAGCTAAAACTATTATACTTATGCAGATTATTTCTGAGAAAACTAAAAAGAACGCCAGAAATAAAAACATACAATGGCATTGAAATCGTTGAAATATAGTTTCGGAGAATGTTAGCTAAATCGCTATGAATAAATTCTAGTTTTAAGTTCCACATACCCAAATATGGGGCAAAAGAATGCCTGAGGACCACAAGCATTAGTGCAAAAATTATGAGAATACCAAGATTATCTATATCTATATTTTTTTGCATCAAAAATTAAAATTTAATGGACCATTTTAAAAAGTGTACTAAGCCATTATTCTTGTTGTAAAAATAAATATTAAATAGGCTTAAAAAATATAAATTCGCCCTATAGCCTGGTTTGTCCGATATGTTAAATATCAAAAAAGCCCAATAATAATTTCGGGCTTTTTGATTTAGGTTATAGTATAAATAGAAATCAATACTGTTCTGGATAAATAGGCTTACCATCTGCCAGAATTCTTGCATTTAAGGCAGCTATACCCAAAGGTTGTATGCCATAAAAGGTAAGGTTCATTCCTGTATAATAATTCTTTATTCTATTTTGAAGCGACTGGTTGAACCTACCTAAATTCAACCATTCATTTAATCTACCGGGCAGGTCATAACCTCCTGTACCATCTACATTTTTCATAAATTGTATTCCATACTCTGGTTTCCAAATCACGTCATTAACTGTCGAGGTCAAAGCATCAATGTCAGCTTTATTCCAATACATGTCATTTTCATATGCAGTTATTATAAAGCTGATAATTGCTCCTGCATGACTCGTATCTTGAATTCTATAGGAATCCCAATTTTGGCTCCAGGTGTAGGCAGACGGGACTATTGAATTTGGTTTCAATTGATTTCTCAAATTAGAAGGTCTATTAAGCATTTGTGCAAAAGAAATATTATCAAAAACCGTTTTGTATTTTGTTTTCCCAGTAATTATAAACAATTCCATTCCTATCCTGGCCCAATGCGACGCCATGTGGGTATTGATTCTGTAGAAATTATTAAGACCTTGAGCTTCATATCTTTCCCAAATATTTTTTTCTGTAAAATTAAGTAATTGTTGATATTGTTGTTCATAGTTGCCAGATGCCCTTAATTGTGGAGATTGATGCATTATTCTTAGTAAGGTTGCAACATATCTCCAGTAAAAACTATCCCATAAAGCATGGCCATCATTATCATTATTTGGCCAGCCTAAATAGCCGTTACCAACACTTACGGCATCACTAACAGTTAAATTAATTAAATTTAATGCTCTGTCCAGGTATTTATTATCCCCTGTTGCCTGCCAAATCTTAATTAAACCATCAACATAGTAACCTAGATAATAATACTCTTGATTTACATTGCCACTTTTCGCCTTACTCAAGGCGTCGAAAGAATCTACTTGATTATCTTTATCCACCCATTCAGCATCAAATTTCAATTTCCAGTATTCAACATCGTTGTTAACTGTTATCATTTTGACCGTAACCGTTGCTTCCGCAGTAGTAACGGTACCAGCTATACTAGTTTCTTCAGTGGTGTAAACAAACGTATCAACGATTTCCTCTTGGGTTTCTTGTGGTGTGGGTTCTATTTCTACTGTTGCTGCTTCCGTTTCATTTACCACGGGTGGTGTTGGTGGAGTATACGTTAACGTATTGTTTTCG
>CAXBHA010000445.1:0-3157 GCA_963974955.1 uncultured Yeosuana sp.
AATTTGAGCCAAATAGGTTATTAAATTGAGTTTTCTAGTTTGTAAATCCATAATTTGAGTATTTAATCAAAAATACGATTTTTCACTTAATTATTTGATTGCAAAACGATTTTTTTCGCATTAATGGCAACGTTTATGTATAAAGTAGCGTGTTAGTAAATACATGTATTTTCGACTAAAATAACGTTATTAAATAAGCGATACAAATTTGTTTGGCAAAGAATTAGCTATTTTTTTTATACGTTGTTAGCCATAGTTATTTATATTTGTCAAATATTTTGTAAATTCACTTTATATATTGTTGAAAATGGAATGTTTATCATATAAATCAGAAATTGTTAATACTTTTTCTAATGTCAGAAGTTTTTCTTTCCAAGAGAAGAAAGCTCCTTTATTGGATGAAGAAAAAGTGAATTCATTTTTAGATGCTATTCTTGATTTCAAAAATAGTTTAATAGAAAAGACAGAAAGAATTTATAATGTCAATGAAAGAATTGAGAAAATAACTTGGTTTAATGATATTGATGAAGAGAGTTTAATGCTTTTAAATGACTTGATTTCATCTGCTAAAGATTTAAGAACTTCCTTAATTCGTCAATACATTTCAATGAATTTCTTTAGAAAAAAAGGAATTGCTAAAGAGGAAATAAAAGATTTTAAAAATTCTATAGATGAATTAAAAGAATCTTATGAAGATTTAGAGTCAGTATTTTTCTTTCTTCCTGAAATGCCAGATTTTGTTGAAACCACTTCAAAACTTTCCCTTGTGTAAATATGGAATTGTATTGTTTAGAAGATTTTAAGGTTGAGTTTGATAAATTAAAATCTAAAAAGTCTTATAAAACAATAGAGAAAGAGATCATCAATTATTTTTTTGGAAAGTCGACTGAACAGCTTTGTTCGGGTGTAAGATTAAATCATAGTGTTGATGTTCCATATATAAAAAAGAGATTAGGTGGTCGAGGCGGATTTAGATTTTATTTTTTACTGGTAATTAAAAACGATTCTTTGTACTTAATGTTTGTCCATCCAAAAACAGGTACTCAAGGTTCAGAGAACATTACAGATGAGTCAAAGGCTTATTTGTATAAAAAAGTTTTAGAATGTATTCAGTCGGAAGATTTATATAAATTGTCTTTGGATGACTCGAAGAAAAAAACACAATTTGATAAATTAGTTAGCGTTCGGTCATAATTATGGCTAACATCTTAATAACCACATAACATCTTAACATTATAACCATATAACATCTTAACCACATAACAACAAACAATAATGGCAAGTACCTCAGATATCAGAAACGGATTATGTATAAAATACAATCACGATATTTATAAAATTATAGAATTTTTACATGTGAAACCGGGAAAAGGCCCTGCCTTTGTAAGAACAAAAATGAAAAGTGTTACCTCAGGAAAAGTGCTGGATAACACATTTTCTGCAGGACATAAAATTGAAGACGTACGCGTGGAAACACATAAGTTTCAGTTTTTATATAATGACGGAGAGTTCTATCATTTTATGAATACGGAAGATTATACTCAAATTAGGCTTTTAGAAGCTGCTTTAGATAAACCGGAATTAATGAAGGAAGGAGAAGTTGTCACGGTATTAATAAATACAGAAGATAACATGCCTCTTTCAGTTGAAATGCCCGCCAGTGTTATTTTAGAAGTCACATCAACCGAACCAGGAATTAAAGGAAATACGGCAACCAATGCTACAAAACCAGCTATTGTTGAAACGGGGGCAGAAGTTAATGTTCCTTTATTTATCAATGAAGGTGATAAGATTAAAATAGAAACCGAAAAGGGCACCTACAAAGAACGAATTAAAGACTGACTTTTTGTGAAATTCCCAAAACCGTATACCTTAAAAGATATTGCTGCATTAATTGCATGTGATTTTGTTGGCGAAAGTAATTTTTCCATTCTTGGAATGAATGAAATACATGTCGTTACTCCTGGAGATCTTGTTTTTGTTGATCATCCCAAGTATTATGACAAAGCTTTAAATTCAAAAGCGACCACTATTTTAATTAACAAAAAAGTGGATTGCCCTAAAGGGAAAGCCTTATTGATAAGCGATGACCCGTTTAGGGATTTTAATAAGCTAACAAATCATTTTAAACCATTTCGTCCTTTGGAATCATCAATTTCAGATACCGCAACCATAGGAAAGAACACCATCATTCAACCCAATTGTTTTATTGGCCATAATGTCGTTATTGGTGATAATTGCGTGATTCATTCCAATGTCAGTATTTATGATGATACAGTAATAGGAAATAATGTGACCATTCACGCAGGAACTGTTTTAGGCGCTAATGCCTTCTATTATAAAAAACGTCCAGAAGGCTACGATCGCTTAAAATCGGGCGGACGTGTCGTGATTAAAGATAATGTGGATTTAGGAGCATTGTGCACTATTGATAGAGGTGTTACGGCAGATACCACTATTGGTGAAGGTTCCAAATTGGATAATCAAATTCAAATTGGCCACGATACAATTATTGGTAAAAACTGTTTAATAGCGTCACAAGTCGGTATTGCCGGTTGTGTGGTGATTGAAGATGAGGTTACCATTTGGGGACAAGTAGGCTGTACCAGCGGTGTAACAATAGGTAAAAAAGCAGTCGTATTGGCACAATCGGGAATCAGTAAATCGCTTGAGGGCAATAAAACGTATTTTGGGTATCCTGCAGAAGAATCCAGATTGAAACTAAAAGAGATGGCAACAATCAAGAAACTTCCAGAATTATTATCTGAACTTAAAAAAAATAAAATAATTTAGTGATAAAACTAACCGTAAAAAGGTACTTTTGCATAGTTTTAGTTAAGAACCCGTTTAAACGGGTTTAATATAAAAATAATAGTTCAAGGATTTACAGGGAGCGAAGGTACATTTCATGCCACTCAAATGATAGAATATGGCACCAATGTTGTTGGTGGTGTAACACCCGGTAAAGGAGGTCAAATGCATTTAGAAAAACCTGTATTTAACACGGTTCTAGAAGCTGTAGAAAAAGTAGGGGCCGATACTACCATTATTTTTGTCCCGCCGGCTTTTGCTGCCGATGCCATTATGGAAGCTGCCGATGCTGGAATTAAAGTTATTATTACAATTACAGAAGGGATTCCTGTGGGTGATATGATTA
>CAXBHA010000446.1:0-3152 GCA_963974955.1 uncultured Yeosuana sp.
GATTTTCTTCTGGTTCGTTTTCTTTTACTAATTTAGACCTAGCCAACGCAACTAACCATACACGAACACATTAGCTTTCATTATGACCAACCAATAACCAATGATAAAATTCTTTAGAAAAATTCGACAAAGTCTCTTAACTGAAAATAAATTCAGCAAATATCTGATTTATGCAATTGGGGAAATTATTCTTGTGGTTATTGGGATTCTTATTGCACTTCAGATTAATAATTGGAATGAAAACCTCATTAAATCTAAAGAGGAAATACACATCTTAAAAGCATTAAAAATTGGCCTAGAAGCTGATCTTACAGATTTAAAATTTAACAAAAAAAGCATTCAATCTAGTATTGCTTCAGCCAATAAAGTTATTTATAGCTTAGAAAATAATCTTCCTTATAGAGATTCTATACCAGATTATATTGGACATATGATGTTCCCTGTAATATTTGTCCATTCTACTAGCGCTTTCGAGACGCTTAAATCTAAGGGAATAAATTTGATTAAAAACGATAATTTAAGAGAAGAAATTATTAATGTCTACGATTCTCAATATAGTTTTTTTTTAAAAAATGAATCTCTAATATTTTTAGAAGAAGCTGAACGTGCTCTTCGTGAATTATTTTCGCCTCGATTTGAGGAATCCTATGTTTATGATTTTAATGAGCCTAATTTTAAACCGCGTTTAAAGCCTTTAGATTATGAAGCATTAAAAACCGATCAAGAGTTTAAGTATTTTTTAAAATCCTTTAAAAATAGACTCAATCTTTTATCCAAATTTCATTATCGTAGGTTGATGAAACAGGTAGAAGCACTAATTCTCTCTATTGATAGTGAATTAAAATCAAAAATTAAATAACGAAAGCACAACAGCATGTATAATTCATTGCTAGTAGTCGCCTACTTAAAAAAATCCTAACGGATTTTCTATTTGGTTTGTATTAGCTAAATTAGGTGCTTAAACCACGCAACGAAATTATACGGTTGTAAAGTAAAGAAGACCGTTGGCATTCATTTAAAAAACAAACAATAATGAAAAACATACTTTTCCTGTTATTATTTATTATAAGTTCAATAATAACCGCTCAAAATGACGGCTGGCATATAAGTACGAATGAAAATTCAGATTATACTGGTATTGCCATTGCAAATGGTAGAATAGGAATGCTTAGCTCCTCAAAACCTCTTCAAATACAGCACGTTGTTCTAAATAATGTCTATGATGTTGACCCTGACTTAAAGGTAAGTCAGATTCTTCACGGTATGAATTTCGGTAACCTTGATATGTATATTGATGGCGAAAAAATCACAGAAGATAATATCTCTAATTGGCAACAAACCATGGATATGAAAAGTGCTGCATTAACCACAAGCTTCGAGTTTAAAGACAAAACTAAAATTTCATGTACGGTTTATGCCCTTCGTAATCTGCAGTATACTGGATATATAGATATTAGTGTCAAGGCTATTCAACAAATTGATTTAAAAGTTACAGGAAAAATACTAACACCAAAACAATACCAAACTCCTAAAAACACATTTCAAATATTAAAGGATGTTGAAACTACCATGCCAATTTTGCAATCCGTTGCTCAAAGTCCATTTGGCAAACATCTTGTTAGCACATCGGGTACATTTATTTGGCACAACATAAATTCTTCTAGGGAACATCAAAGACCAGAACTAAATCATAAGGTTATCTCAGATTATGAAAACACCTTATCATTTGATTATAGCCTAAAGAAAAATGAAAGTTTGGATTTTGCATGGACTGGTGCGCAATGTACTACCAAAGATTTTTCTGACCCAAAATCTGAATCAGAAAGAATGGTAATCTTCAATTTGTTGAATTCTAAAGAAGTATTACTAGCGCAGCATAAAGCGCAATGGAGTGAATTATGGGAAGGAGATATTATCATTGAAGGCGATTTACAATCGCAACAAGATGTTCGTTTAGCATTATATCATTTGTATGCTTTTGGTCGTGGTGATTCTGATCTAAGTATTGCGCCTATGGGTCTCTCGTTACAAACACCTTATAACGGTCATATATTTTGGGATACCGAACTTTGGATGTTTCCACCATTACTGATGTTTAATCAAGATATTGCTCGCTCTTTAGTTAATTATCGTTCTGACAGGTTAGAACCCGCAAAGAAGAGAGCATTAAATTATGGTTATCAAGGCGCAATGTTCCCTTGGGAGAGTGATGATACAGGCGAGGAAGCTACACCACCTTTTGCACTTACGGGTCCTTTTGAGCATCATATAACGGCAGACATAGCAATTGCATTCTGGAACTATTATCGTGTTACCCAAGATAAAAAGTGGCTTATCCAAAAAGGTTATCCTTTAATGAAGGAAGTGGCGGATTTCTGGGTAAGCAGAGTTAAAGAAAATAAAGATGGCACTTACTCTATCAACAATGTTGTTGGGGCTAATGAATTTGCGCCAAATGTTAATGATAACGCCTTTACTAATGGGGCAGCGATTACAGCTTTAAAATTTACCGTCAAAGCGGCCATCGAAATTGGAGAAACGCCAAACCCAGAGTGGCAATTGGTGTCAAAACAAATAAAAATCCTAAAATTTGAAGATGGTACCACTAAAGAACACGAAAATTATAATGGAGAAATTATTAAACAAGCGGATGTAAACTTACTTTCTTTTCCGCTACATATAATAAATGACAAAGTGTCTATACTTAATGATTTAAAATATTACGAGCCGAAGTTATCAAAAGAAGGTCCTGCAATGGGTAAATCTATCTTTTCGGTTTTATATGCTAGGCAAGGTGACGCAACTAATGCTTACCGCCTTTTTAAGGAAAGCTATGTACCTAATCAACAAGCTCCTTTTGGTGCCTTATCTGAGGTGGCAACTTCTAATTTTTCATATTTTGCAACGGGTGCGGGTGGAATGTTACAAAGTGTTCTCTTTGGTTTTGCCGGTTTAGATATCACCGATGATGGGATAATTCAAAAAAACCCTATTCTCCCAAAAGAATGGAAATCATTAACCATAAAAGGTGTTGGTACTGATAAGAAAACCTACCGAATTGATAGATGAATTAATAGCAAAAAAGAAAACGAAAGGTCAATCGAGTAGACGGCCGTGAACGGTAAAGCCCACGGTGCGCCTCTCACACCACC
>CAXBHA010000447.1:0-3152 GCA_963974955.1 uncultured Yeosuana sp.
AAAGCTACATCTTGGGCGTAAAACGCTTTTTCACATGTCCTTCCCTCATTCGCTCGTCTACAATTATTTCGGTATCTTTGGTATTGTTAACGCCCCGTCTTCCCTAGTTCCTTTCCTGCTCTTGGGAAAGGGACGACTCGGCAATGGATGCTTTATGAATATATCTATCTTCTTAAGGCCGTTTTTCAACTTCCACTCAACAACAGACCTTTGTTCCAAGGTCATTTGTTTGTAGCTCTTAACACAACTATTTGACTTTTTTGGGGAATTTTTCCTTCGGGGATACCCCCGAAGGAAAACTCCCATCAAAAACTTTCAATAGCAATTGAATCTAAGCCAAATTCCCCTTCTATGATATAATAAATCCAAGAGGCAAAATAACATATCTCCAAAACGTTAAAGCAAATCATACTTGGATACACTTTGAACTACAGTCTATTCATCTGAGATAAATCAATAAAATTTAGCAGAACCCCCTTAACTTGACAACAAATATGATAGTACAAAGTAAAACAATGAATAATCCATGAGACTTTTATATTTCTTCAAAATCATAAAGTGTATACCATTCACCACCACCCTCTTCAATACATGTATCCCAATCACTGTAAACACAAAAGCCAGATGCCTTGGCATCTTTAACCTCTATAACAGAAAAAGAATTTGCCGAACTACTATTAATGTTAACATAATTAACCGCCATCACAACAGCTACTAATAAACCACCTAATAATTTTAAATAATTTTTTGTTTTCATAATTAAAAATTTTTAAAAGATTAATAAAAATTACTTATGTATATACACATTAATAAAATTAGTAGATTATTTATTTAATATACACTATTTCTTACTTTTTTGTAATAAAATATTAACTATAAAAGAAAAAAAAACTTAGGTAATAGCTCAGGGCAAACTCACACTTTCCAATAAATACATCTTCAATAAAATTTCATCCAAATAGATGTAATTCAAGTAAATAAGTGTTGTTTTTTAGGTCGATTATTTGTATATTGTACTGATAATTGATTGTTGTTGAAAACAATCCACAATTTCAAGTCCATTTTCAGCAAGATGGACGACCCCAGGAGCGATATAAACAAGCTTCACAGATTGGACGATATCCTTCTTATTGGTATAATTTCGGTGATCTGTGCCGCGGATACATGGAAAGATATGGAAACATACGCCAGGGCAAAAGAGGATTTTTTACGTTCGTTCCTGGATCTTCCCAATGGCATACCTTCCGATGACACCTTCAACCGTGTATTCTCATCAATAGATCCAGAACAGTTCGAATCCTGCTTTATGGGCTGGGTATCGGGATTGGCCGATCTTACCGATGGCGAGGTTATCCCCATTGATGGCAAAACGCTAAGAGGATCCAGATCCAATGGAAAGAAGTCCCCTTTTCATATGGTAAGTGCCTGGGCCAGTGACAACAACATGGTTTTGGGCCAGGTCAAGGTCTGCGAGAAGTCCAACGAAATTACCGCCATCCCAAAACTCTTGGAGCTTATTGCCATAAAAGACTGTGTAATCACCATAGATGCCATGGGTTGCCAAGAACATATTGCCAAGACCAATGTTGGGCAAGGGGCCGATTACATCTTGGCCGTAAAGGACAATCAAAAGCGGTTGCACCGGGATATCGAAGATGAATTTAGATTTGGCAAAGCTATCGGGACCCATATCCATGACGACCTGGGCCATGGTAGAATAGAGACACGTAGCTGTAGTGTCATCAATACTTTTGACTTTATAGAAAACACGGATAAATGGACCAAATTAAAGAGCATCATAAAAATTGAAAGCATCAGGGAGTTTAAAAATAGTGCAAGATCCAAAGAAACGGCTACCCGATATTATATCTCAAGCTTGGAGAACAGTGCGGAGGCCTTCCAGAAAATGATACGCCTACATTGGGGAATTGAAAATAAATTACATTGGGTATTGGATGTCGCCTTCTCGGAAGATGCATCAAGAAAAAGAGCGGGAAATGCCGCCCAAAACTTCTCGATACTGAGCAAAATTGCCTTAAACCTGTTGAGACAGGACAAACAGACCAAGCAAGGCTTAAAAGGCAAAAGACTTAAAGCGGCCTATGACAATAACTATATGACCAAAATATTAGGAATAAAAGTGTGAGTTTGCCCTGGGTAATAGCTTACATTTAATATGTGCCTAGCAAAAGCTGGAGTATTTTTTCTTTTTTACCTTAAGTGGCACAGATTGAAACGGAATGGGTGGCACTGATAAACGGTTCTTCCCCAAATTTGAGGAAGAACCCATCACTCCGAAATAGCCATATCGCTATTAATTTCAAATTCTTCATATAAATGTTCTTCAATCTCTTTAGAAATAAGACTTAAATAGTTCTTAATACGCTCTATCATTAAACTAGTGGTAATTGATGTTTTGTGTTGAATGGTCTAAATCAAATATATCAAAATTTAACAAGTAATCGTTTACGGAAAACCGTAACATATTTTGGAGAAAATAGTAAAAATAACATTCCACACATATTACACTCCCCTCCTATTGTCGGCTAGCATAAAAAGTGTTCCATTAATTTTTTAGAAGAAACTTTTAGAAGACCACATAATTTTTGAAGATTGATAATCTTAAAAAATTTGTACGAGATGCAGCGAGGGCCTGAGAAAACAAATACCAAATACGCCAGCACACCTCCCGATAGCCATATCGGGACACTCAAAAAAGTAAAGAATCTCAATCTTTACTTTTTATGCCGCACCCAAAGCAAAGTTACATAACCTGCCTGAATGAATTCGTTCAAACAGCCGCAAAACATTATTTTATAGCTTAATAAATTTCCTCAGCTCTAACCTTTTTTAGCTTCATCGTAGCCATCAAATTCTGCATATCCTCCCCTACCTTCTTTTCAACCACTCTAGCATAGATTTGAGTAGTTGAAAGCTTGGTATGCCCCAAAAGTTTGGAAACGGTTTCAATTGGCACCCCATTGGAAAGTGTAATCGCCGTGGCAAAGGTATGTCGGGCTACATGAAAGGTTATCTTTTTACGAATACCGCAGGCGGTTGTGATATCCCGAAGGGTGCGGTTGATCATTTGGTTGCTGTATATAGGTAATAATCTTCCATTTTCAAGCAGACTAGCATGGCTTTTATATTTA
>CAXBHA010000448.1:0-3148 GCA_963974955.1 uncultured Yeosuana sp.
TTGTAAGTATGGCATGTTTTTATCTATGGAGCTACAAAAATATATGGTATTGTTTACCCATTGGATTAGGTATTATGGCCTATGGTGCAGCTTATTTTCTTGTTCACGACATCTTTATTCATCAACGTTTTAAATTTTTCAGAAATGCTAATGGCCGGTATGCCAAAGGCGTAAGACGAGCACATAAAATTCATCATAAACATTTAGGGAAAGAGCAAGGTGAATGCTTTGGAATGTTATTTGTCCCCTTTAAATACTTTAAACAATAATTACTTCAAACAAATGCCTTCAATGAATCATTTCGATTATATTATTATTGGGAATGGGTTAGCTGGACTGCAATTGGCATTAGAATTTTCAAAAGACAGTTTTTTTGATGATAAACAAATTGCATTAATTGATTTATCCAATAAAAACAAGAATGACAAAACCTGGTGCTTTTGGGAAAAAGGTTTAGGAAATTGGAATCATATTGTTTATAAAAGTTGGGATACTGCGAAGTTTTATGCCTCAAAAAAAACGCTAAATATAAATTTAAAGCCTTACAAATATAAAATGATTAGATCTTTAGACTTTTATCAAGATGCCAAAGCTAGGCTTTCTAAAAAAGAAAATTTTTGTTTTATTATTGACGAGGTTACCAACGTTGAAGAAAAAGGATTAGTTACCATTACAACTAAAAACACTTCTTATTCAGCAAATCATGTTTTTGATAGCAGGATTGATGGCTCCTTTTTCAAGGAAAAGGATAATTTTACACGAATTAATCAGCATTTTAAAGGTTGGGTTATTGAAACTGAAAGTGATGTTTTTAATTCTGAAAAGTTCACAATGATGGATTACCGCCTTAAAGATGGAGAACAAACCTCCTTTAGCTATGTATTGCCATTTTCATCAAAAAAGGCATTAGTTGAATTTACTTATTTTACATCCAAAATTGTCGAAGATTGTACTTATGATAACTATTTGGGCAAATATATATCTGATATATTAAAAATCAAAAACCATACTATTACAGAAGTTGAAACCGGGAATATCCCTATGACCGACTTTCCTTTTAAAAAATATTCAACAAACCATATTACAAAAATTGGAACAGCTGCTGGTTGGGTAAAAGGGTCGACGGGATACTCCTTTAAACATACTGAGAAAAAGGTATCAAAAATTGTTCGAAATTTGAAACATCAAAATATACCATCTAAAGGTTTGTGCAATAAAAAGCATCAGTTTTACGATGCTGTTTTCTTAAAAGTATTAAAAGATGATAACCACAAAGGCGAATGGATTTTTGAGCAGTTTTATTCTAAAAACTCCATTAAAACCATGTTCAAATTTTTAGATGAAGAATCCTCGTTCTTTGAAGAATTAAAAATTATGTATTCACTATTTTCAATATCCTTTATAAAGGCCTTTTATAAAACCTTAGTCATTTAACAATCCATCAATAACTGCTCTAACCTTATCACTATTCCAGTTGGCAGCCCCAGATTCATCAATTACAATCTTACCGTTTTTATCAATTAAAAAAGTTCTTGGTATTGATGATATATCAAATAAATTAGAACGATTACTTAAAGGTCTATATATTTTAAAGTTATAATTATTCTTATCCAAATATTTATTGATTTCCATATCTGATTCATTGGTTACCAGTACAAATTCAACTTTATCTTTATAATCAGTATATAAATTTTGGACACTGGGCATTTCGGCAATACATGGCGGACACCAAGTGGCCCAAAAGTTTATAAAAACCACTTTCCCTTTGGTTGTTTGAAAATCAAAAATATGTCCATCTTCATCCTTTAATTTCCAATCATAACTTTTCAAAACCGCTTGATTCTCTTTCTTTTCTATAGATGGACTAATCAATGCAAATCCCTTGTTTAAAAAAACCTGAATGGGTTTTCTCGTTTGGGGTATAATAAGAATTGCAATGACCAATAAGAAAAATAAATTGCTTTTTTGAGATTTTGATAGTTTCATACTTTAAAATTGAACTAATAGCTTTGGCGAAGCTATAATGCAAATATAACAACAAAGCATAAAAAAACCTCCCGAAACCAAGAGGCTTGTACTCTATTTTAAAATCAAATTATTTATTCCTCTTCATCAGGTTTATTTTCAACATATTCAGGCAAAATATTGAAAAAATATTCTTCCAACTTATCTTTACTGTCCTTAGGGCTTACACTGGTTGGTTTGCCTTGTTCTAGTTCCTTTATTTTAATAAAAACATCTTTTAAAGGCACTTCTTCGGTTAATGTATAAATGGCAATTTCGCTTAATACACTTACATTTTTTTGAACATTTACCGAGATACGCTTGCCGTCCATTAATGATTCTGCAACAAAACCTCCACGGGTTTGGGCTACAAGTCTAAACAATCCAGGTTTTCCAGCAATAGCAATTATTTTTTCTAAGCTCATAAATTATTTTTAAAAAGGGCAAATATCTATTGTTTGATAGTGTTGTGCAAGTATTATCGTTTCTTTTTTTGAATAGGAAAACGCATTTTATAATCCACATTTATGTTTCCCTTTGAAATGTTGGTCAATTTTCCTTTTATCAAACGCTTTTTAAAAGCTGATAGTCGATCTGTGAATAAAATGCCATCGATATGATCATATTCATGTTGAATAACGCGAGCAATCAATCCTTCAAATTCTTCAACTTGCTTAATAAAATTTTCGTCAACATATTCGATGGTTAGTTTGGGTTGTCTAAAAACATCTTCTCTAATATCAGGAATACTCAAACAACCTTCGTTGAATGCCCAATCATCACCTTCTTCTTTTATTATTTTAGCGTTTATAAAAACACGTTTAAAATCTTTTAAGATGTTTTGTTCTTCTGCCGACAAATCTTCATCTTCTGCAAATGGCGATGTGTCAACTAAAAATAAACGAATGGGCAATCCTATTTGTGGGGCGGCCAATCCAACACCAAAGGCATTTCGCATGGTCTCAAACATATTTAAAATAAGCCCATCCAGATTGTCGTAATCCTTGGTAATTTCCTCGCCCATTTTTTTTAAAACTGGGTCACCATAAGCTACTATTGGTAAAATCATTGTTGTTTTTTGAAAATTTTATTTGAATGTCCGTAATTTGTCATAAGTCTGAAAATATAATAATTTTGTCATTCC
>CAXBHA010000449.1:0-3139 GCA_963974955.1 uncultured Yeosuana sp.
CGCCATAACGGTTGATGCAAAACCATTAATAGCGGCGCCTATACCTGCAATATGACCAATGGGTTGCATGGCCAATGCTCTTAAATTTCCAAATAAAAAACCTATGGCGAAAAACTGTAATGCAAAAAATCCAACTAAAATATAAATATTTGGATTGTTTCCAGACCAAAACAAAAAGACATAAAAAACAGAAATTATTACATAAAAAATAGTTGCAATATATGCGATACGCATCATGCCATATTTAACAACAAACACGCTATTTAAATACGTTGCCAAACCAATTGAAATAGCAAGGCTAGCAAAGATATAAGGAAACATTTCTGCTAAATCATATTGTTTTTCAAATATTTGTTGAGACGTACTTAAATACACCATAAAGGACCCGGTAATAAATCCGGAAACAAGCGTAAATCCAATCGCATCCTTATATTTGATAAACTCTTTAATGCCATCAATAAACAAATGTGATGAAAGGCGAATCCGTTTTTCTTTTGATAAAGTTTCTGGTTGCCGATTCCAAAACCAAATCATAATTAAAGACCCATAAATTAAGTTCACATAAAAAATAGATTCCCAATTATAATAATGAAGTAAAAGCTGTCCCAATGTTGGTGCGATTACAGGGACTAAAATAAATACCATGACGACAATAGATAATATTTTAGCCATATAATCACCGCTATAAGAGTCTCTAACAATAGCAATACTGATTGTTCGTGGTGATGATAGCCCAATACCTTGTAAGATCCTTCCAAAAATCATCATCTCAAAACTTTTGGTGGTTACACAAATAATACTCGCAATAATAAATACGGAAAACCCTATAAAAACCATAGGTTTGCGTCCAAAGCTATCGGATAACGAACCAAATATAAGTTGTCCACATCCTAAACCTAAAAAAATCATGGTAATAAGCAATTGATTGTTAGCTATGTTAGTAACACCTAACGTATGCCCTATATCTGGTAATGCAGGTAATAAAGCGTCGATGGATAGCGCAACAATCGCCATTAAAGAAGCCATTAAAACTATAAATTCAAATTCAAACGTATTATTATTTTGCATCGTGCAAAAGTAATGGATTAATTAGAGTTAAAACACGATTCCTATTTTAATGGACGGAATATTTGTTAATTTTGCATATATTAAAATATGAGTATTGTTGTAACATGAACATTGAACCACTTTTAAAATATATTCGTAATTTCATTACTTTAACCAAAGACGAAGAAGATATTCTGTTGTCAAAACTGGAATATAGAAAGTATTTAAAAGGACAATATATAGTACAACAAGGTGATGTGTGTAAGTATACTAGTTTTGTCATTTCAGGGTGTACCCGGACCTTTAATGTAGACTTAGATGGCCAAGAACATATCTTAATGTTTTCAATTGAAGATTGGTGGACTTCAGACATGGGTAGTTTTATAACCCAAACACCAGCAGATTTTAATGTGCAGTGCATTGAGGATACAGAGGTTATACAGTTTCCGTACCAAAATCAAGAATCGATGTTTCATGAAATTCCGCGATTAGAGCGTTTTTTTAGACTCATAATAGAACGGGCATTGGTCGCATCGCAAAAACGGATTGTTAGAAGTTTTAGTCTATCAGCAAAAGAACAATATCTTTATTTTAGTCATGAATATCCTAAAATTGAACAACGAATTCCGCAATATATGATTGCCTCTTATCTGGGAATTACCAAAGAATTTCTTAGCAAAATAAAGAGCCAGCTTATCTTAGAGCAATAAATGTTAAACTAGATTAACGTTATTTAATAAACTATCTTATTTTTATTAAAAGCCTTATGTGGGATATTTGTATCATAATATTTAAATAAAAAATCATGAATACATTAATTGAAAAAATAAGCACCATTAATGATATGATTCTACAAGGAAAAGCCCTAGAAGCATTTGATGAGTTTTATCATGATGATGTAGTAATGCAGGAAAATGACAATCCAGAATTTGTTGGGAAAGAAGTCAATAGAAAAAGAGAGGAAGAATTTTTTGCTGCCATAACCGAGTTTAGAGGAGCAAAACCATTAAACATTGCTGTTGGCAAAAACACAACCATGGTTGAATGGCATTTTGATTACACCCATAAAGATTGGGGGGTAAAGAATTTTACCCAGGTAGCTGTTCAAAACTGGAAAGACGGAAAAATTATAAAAGAAAG
This sequence comes from uncultured Yeosuana sp., assembly GCA_963974955.1. GTDB lineage: Bacteria > Bacteroidota > Bacteroidia > Flavobacteriales > Flavobacteriaceae > Yeosuana. The sequence continues at coordinate 2,188 of CAXBHA010000449.1, forward strand.
ATTTTATTACGGATCTTAAGTTAAACGAGTTCAATAAAAAAGATTTGAATGTCCGTAATTTGTCATAAGTCTGAAAACATAATAATTTTGTCATTCCGACAAAGGAGGAATCCCATTGATTTTCAATGGATTCTTCATTTCGTTTCACTCCATTCTGAATGGCAAAAATGGTATTATGAATGAATACGGACATTCAAAAAAAGATTATCAAAAGTCAATAAATAAAACAAAAATTAAAATGAAAAAAACAATTAAAAATTTAGCAATTGTAGCTTTAGTGGCATTTACAACATTCTCCTTCACAAGAATTGATGGAGATAAAAAAGAAGTTAAAATAGAACAAAGTAAGGTGCAATGGAAAGGATATAAAGTAACTGGTTCCCATGAAGGAATAATATCATTACAATCAGGAAGTTTAATTTTTGATGAAGATAAATTAGTAGGCGGGGAGTTTGTTATGAACATGACCTCTATCACCGTTACAGATTTAGAAGGAGAATACAAGGAAAAGCTGGAAGGGCATTTAAAATCGGACGATTTTTTTGGTATTGAAAATCATCCTACTGCAACATTAGTGTTTAAAGATGTAACGACTAGTGGAAAAAATGCGTATACTGTGAATGCAGATTTAACGATTAAAGGAATTACCAACCCAACTTCGTTTACTATATCAATTTATGGGAATAAAGCAACGGCATCATTGAAAATTGATAGAACAAAATATAATGTAAAATATGGTTCGGCTAATTTCTTCGACGGATTAAAAGATAAAGCTATTTATGATGAATTTGATTTAGTGTCAGATTTAGAATTTTAATATAAATTGGTTAATAGTTTAAAGAGGCTGTCTGAAAAGTGTCATTCTGAATAAAAATGAAGAATCCATTGAAAATCAAATTGAATGTCCGTATTTATTCATAATACCATTTTTGTCATTCAGAATGGAGTGAAA
>CAXBHA010000450.1:0-3136 GCA_963974955.1 uncultured Yeosuana sp.
AACAAGCTTAGAAATAGGAACAATTTCAGAAACATCACTCCACTTTTTTAGTATTTCTTTCAGACTGCTTTCAACATCAAAGAAGCTAACCGTGTCAACATCAGCGTCTGCTGCTTCAATCACTTCAAATTCACTGTCCAAATCAATAGTTTCTAAACCAGTATCAATAAAGGTTACCCAGTAATGTTGTGATGTTACATTGGTGATTACACCTTTACCGTATTCTGCATGATTTATTCTTGAGCTTATTCCTAATAGTTTCATCTGTAATATATTTAAATTTCCCTTAAAAATGAGAATCTATTATTTTTTATTGAATGTCCGTATTCATTCATAATACCATTTTTGTCATTCAGAATGGAGTGAAACGAAATGAAGAATCCATTAAAATCAATGCGGTTCCTCCTTTGTCGGAATGACAAAATCATTATATTTTCAGACTTATGACAAATTACGGACATTCGATTTTTTAAGGACTAAAATAGAATAAAATTCACTTATTAGAACAGAAAACATCCAATAAATGTTAATTAATTATTAAACGAATAGTATAAAACAATTAATCCTACTAACTTTATATTATTATTGATTTTTACCGATTTTGTAATGAGAAATTTATTTTTTATCCTGGTTTTTTTCAGTTTCAGTTTTTTGGCAAGTGGCCAAAGTCAACCTCAAGTTGGAGATGAGTTTATTATTAAGAAACCCAATGCACAGACTTATAAATACGTAAAATTCCCAAGATTAAACATTTTAATAAAACGCGGAAAAGTGGGCAACTACAAAAGTGTTTATGGCAATAAAGTTGTAGTTGATAATATTATTTCAAAAGATAATGGAACAACGTATGTTATCCTAAAGAAAAAGGACGATTCTAAGTTTTTTGGTTTTTTAAACAACGTAAAGGCAAACTATTCTAAGTCTTTAGAAGTTGGGGAAATTGCTGTTTCTAAGTAATCTTAAAAACATAAAACAATAAAAGTGTTCTGGGTTTTCAGAGCACTTTATTTTTTTAATAAACCTGATAAGTTACCATTTTTGTATAATGGCATATTTGCTGTTTGCTAACAGACAGGCTCAATAAAACAACTTAAGTCTATATTTTTACAAACCGCACACTGTTATTAAGACTAAAAACCCGTGTACAAACCTTCACATCAATTTAACAACTAAAATTGTACCTTTGCACTTTTGCTGTTTTATGAGCCAATTTGAAGAACATATTGAGGTAAAAGGCGCAAGAGCGCACAACCTTAAAAATATAGATGTTACCATTCCAAGAGAAAAACTCGTAGTTATTACCGGATTATCTGGTAGTGGTAAATCTTCATTGGCATTTGATACTATTTATGCTGAAGGACAACGTCGTTACATTGAAACTTTTTCGGCTTATGCCCGTCAATTTTTAGGAGGTTTAGAACGTCCAGATGTTGACAAAATTGATGGTTTGTCTCCAGTAATTGCTATCGAGCAAAAAACAACTAGCAAATCTCCACGTTCAACGGTTGGAACGATTACGGAAATTTATGATTTTTTAAGACTGTTTTTTGCCCGAGCATCAGACGCGTATAGCTATAATACCGGCGAAAAAATGGTGAGTTACAGTGATGCACAAATAAAAGAACTGATTATAAGCGATTTTAAAGGAAAACGTATTAACATATTGGCACCTGTTGTGCGCTCTCGAAAAGGGCATTATCGAGAATTGTTTGAACAAATTGCGAAGCAAGGTTTTGTAAAGGTTAGAGCTGACGGTGAGATTAGTGACCTTACAAAAGGGATGAAACTGGATAGATACAAAATACATGATATAGAAATCGTTATTGACAGGTTGGTTATTGATGCTTCTGTTGATAATGATAAGCGGTTAACAGAGTCTATAAATACTGCGATGTATCATGGAGAAGACGTTTTAATGGTGATTGATCAAGACACCAAGGAATCCAGATATTTCAGTCGAAATTTAATGTGTCCATCATCAGGTATTTCCTATCCTAACCCAGAACCAAACAATTTTTCATTTAACTCACCAAAAGGTGCTTGCCCCAATTGCAATGGTATTGGCTCTTTATATCAAGTAAATGAAAAAAAGATTATTCCCGATAATTCACTCTCCATCAAAAATGGCGCTTTGGCACCACTCGGACCAGAAAAGAACAGTTGGATTTTTAAACAACTTGAAATTATAGCACACCGTTTCAACTTTAAATTAACCGATGCTTTCAAAAACCTTCCTGAAGAAGCTAAACAAATGATTTTTTATGGTGGCAATGAAAAGTTTTCTGTTGAAAGTAAAACCTTAGGCGTTACCAGAGATTATAAAATAGATTTTGAAGGTGTTGCCAATTTTATTGAAAGTCAATATAAAACGGCCGATTCAAGGTCGTTAAAACGATGGGCAAAAGATTATATGGACAAAATAACATGTCCAGAATGTGAAGGTTCCAGACTAAAAAAAGAATCACTCTATTTTAAAGTAAATACTAAAAATATTGCAGATTTAGCGAATTCAGATATTATAGAACTCGCTAAATGGTTTAATGATTTACATAAGCATCTATCTGAAAAACAATTAATTATTGCAGAAGAAATTATCAAAGAAATAAAAGCACGCCTTCAATTTTTGTTAGATGTTGGACTAAGTTATTTATCATTGAACAGAAGTTCAAAATCGTTATCTGGTGGAGAGGCACAGCGCATTCGATTGGCAACACAAATAGGCTCGCAACTGGTTGGTGTCCTTTATATTTTGGACGAACCAAGTATTGGGCTCCATCAACGTGATAATAATAAACTTATTAATTCGCTTATTTCGTTAAGAGATATTGGCAACTCGGTGATTGTTGTTGAACATGATAAGGATATGATAGAACGCGCAGATTATGTTATTGATATTGGTCCAAAAGCAGGTAAACATGGTGGAGAAATTATTAGTATAGGCACGCCCGAGGAATTAAAAACACATCAAACATTAACGGCCGACTATCTTAATGGAACCAAAAAAATAGAAATTCCAAAAAAACGACGTAAGGGAAATGGCAACATTATCATTTTAAAAGGTTGTACAGGCAATAATTTAAAAAATGTGTCCGTTACTTTCCCATTAGGAAAAATGATTGGTGTTACGGGTGTTTCC
>CAXBHA010000451.1:0-3132 GCA_963974955.1 uncultured Yeosuana sp.
AGGTTTTGCAGACCTCTGCCTAGCCACTCGGCCACAACGCCAATATTGGTTTGCAAATTTAATAAAAAATAAGAGTTTTCAACAGTTAAATATAGTTTTTACGTTCATCAGTCATTTTTATCGTTACTTTTTCAACATCACCGCCTATGGGAGGGTTTAATTTACTAACCCAAACCGTTGCTTTTGTAACTAAGGTATCTTCAATAAAGATACGTTCTAAAATACGTTTTCCAACGGTTTCGAGTAAATAGGATGGTCGTTTCATCTCTTCTCTTACAATTTTATTTAAAAACACATAATCCACTGTGTCACTAAGTTTGTCGGTCTTCGCTGAGGTTTGTAAATTAGCCTCAACTTCTAAATCTACACGATAATCACTTCCTATTTTTGTTTCTTCTTTAAGACAGCCGTGATGCGCGAATACACGAATATTTTCAACTTTTATAATTCCCATTATATGGCATATTAAGTCAGCAAAATTACCTAATTTTGCACAATATTTTTTAAATAAAAACATCAGTTTCCAGTAACACAGGACAAATCGCGAATTTTTTATGTCTGAAGAAAATAAACCACTTAATTTTTTAGAACAAATTATTGAAGAAGACCTAGCTCGTGGAATGAAACGAGAGAATTTACGTTTTCGATTTCCTCCAGAGCCAAATGGTTATTTGCATATTGGCCATACAAAAGCAATTGGCATTAGTTTTGGTTTAGGTGAAAAGTATAATGCGCCTGTTAATCTTCGTTTTGACGATACTAATCCCGCTAAGGAAGAACAAGAATATGTTGATGCCATAAAAAAGGACATTGCTTGGTTAGGTTATTCATGGGACAAAGAATTATATTCTTCCAACTATTTTCAACAACTCTATGATTGGGCTGTTGTATTGATTAAAGAAGGAAAGGCTTATGTGGATTCACAGTCATCGGAGGCAATGGCAGAACAAAAAGGCACACCAACACAACCAGGGGTAGACGGCCCTTACAGAAACCGAAGTGTTGAGGAAAATATTGATTTATTCAACCGCATGAAAAACGCAGAGTTTGAAGAAGGAACCCATATTCTTAGGGCTAAGATTGATATGCAACACACCAATATGTTGATGCGAGATCCCATTATGTATCGAATATTAAAAAAACATCATCACAGAACCGGTGACACGTGGTGTATTTACCCAATGTACGATTGGACACACGGTGAGAGTGATTATGTTGAGTCCATTTCTCATTCCTTGTGTTCTTTAGAATTTAAACCTCATAGAGAGCTATACGATTGGTTTTTGGATCAGATTGTCTCCAAAGACAAAATAAGACCCAAGCAACGTGAATTTGCGCGTTTAAATTTAAGCTATACTATTATGAGTAAACGAAAGTTGCTCCAATTAGTAGAAGACGGTGTTGTAAACGGATGGGACGATCCAAGAATGCCAACTATTTCAGGGTTACGTCGTCGAGGTTATACACCAACAGCTATAAGAAAGTTTGTGGAAACCGTAGGAGTTGCCAAAAGAGACAACGTGATAGACGTGTCTTTACTAGAGTTCTGTATTCGTGAAGATTTAAATAAAACGGCACCTCGAGTAATGGCGGTTTTAAACCCTGTTAAATTAGTTATTACTAATTATCCTTTAGGCAAGGAAGCGTGGTTAGAGGCTGAAAACAATCCAGAAGATGACAGCGCAGGATTTAGAAAAATTCCGTTTTCAAAAGAATTATATATCGAAAAAGACGATTTTAAAGAGCGAGCTAATAGCAAGTACTTTAGATTAACTTTAGGTAAAGAAGTACGACTTAAAAATGCTTATATCATTAAAGGAGAGTCGGTTGTTAAAGATAAAGAAGGCACTATTATTGAAGTCCGTTGTACATATGATGCGGATAGTTTAAGCGGTACAGATACAGAGGCAAGTTTACGTAAAGTAAAAGGAACCTTGCATTGGGTATCTATCAAGCACGCACTAAAGGTAGAAGTAAGAGAATACGACAGGCTTTTTATGGATGAAGCTCCCGACAGCCATCAAGATAAAGATTTTATGGAATTTATTAATCCAGAGTCTTTAAAAATAGTTGAAGCTTATGTTGAGCCAAGTTTAGCGGAGGTTAAAATAGGAGAACGTTTTCAATTTCAACGCATAGGCTATTTTAATGTTGATGACGATTCCTCTAAAAATCTTTTAGTGTTTAATAAAACTGTTGGTTTGCGTGATTCATGGGAAAAACAAAAACCACAAAACAACATAGCACAGAATAACGCAAAATCAAACCAAAACCAACGTAAAGCCATTGATGTTATTCAACAGTTGGGAAAAAAATACACAAATTTACCCGAAGCCAAACAGCTTAAAGCTAAAGCTGAAATTCAAAAACTTGCTGAGAATGTAAGCTATAAAGAACTGCAGCCTTTGTTTTCTACAACGGCAAAAAAAGTAGGGACACGAATTGCAACCGTAATAACCTTAGGGGTTTTACTTAAAAACGGTTTTAAAAAAAATACTGATATTGATGCATTTATCCAAAAGGCTCTAGAAGATAGTGATGCTCTTTTGGCCAACGAAGCCAAAGCCCTCTAAGCATATAATAGTACTTCATTGACATAAATTTGCGCTATCGTGATTTTTTATAGACATGATGATATAATAATTTTTGTTATATTTAAATTCAAACTAAAACTATAACATTATGGAAATGAATTTTTTAGCAATTCTAGTTGCTGCAATTTCTGCGCTAGTTGTTGGGTTTATATGGTACAACCCGAAAGTATTTGGAAATGCATGGATGAAAGCCGCTGGCATGACCGAAGAACAAATTAAAGGAGGTAATATGGCAAAGATTTTTGTTTTAGCCTTCATCTTTGCCGTTTTATTATCTATGTCGTTAATGCCAATCGTTATTCATCAAATGGGAGCATATAGCTTGGTTCAAGGTGAATTAGGCATTTTACCTTCGTACGGTGCTTTTATGGCTGATTATGGAGATGCTTTTAGAACCTTTAAACACGGTGCTTTTCATGGCGCGTTTGCGGGCATTTTTATAGCGTTACCGATTATAGGAACCAACGCCTTATTTGAGCGGAAAGGCGCTAAATACATTTTTATAAATAGTGGCTATTGGATTGTAACTTTATCTGTT
>CAXBHA010000452.1:0-3132 GCA_963974955.1 uncultured Yeosuana sp.
TGGTTACTTATGGTCAAGCAGGCGTTGGAGTAGTCGCGACACAGTCATTTGTCAACCCCAGTTACGGTCCAAAAGGACTGGCCTTAATGGAACAAGGGTTGTCTCCTCAACAAGCATTAAACGATTTATTGGCCAATGATAAAGGTGAGATGTTTAGACAGGTAGCCTTTTTAAATACGAAAGGCGAGGTCGCAACACATACGGGTAGCTCGTGTATTGTAGCGGCAGGACATAAGCAAGGAAAGAATTTTTCGGTACAGGCGAATATGATGTTAAACAATACCGTTTGGGATGCTATGGCACATGCTTTCGAAACCACAAAAGGCGATTTAAGCGACCGAATGATAGAAGCTCTTAAAGCGGCACAAGGAGAGAAGGGAGATATTAGGGGAAGACAATCGGCGGCAATTTTGATAGTGAAAAATAAAGCAACTGGCAATTCGTGGGAAGATATTGTAATGGATTTGCGAGTAGAGGACAATGACGACCCAGTAAAGGAATTAGAGCGATTGGTAAAACTGCACAAGGCTTATAATTTTATGAATCAGGGCGATTTAGCGATGGAAGCAGGTGATTCAAAAAAAGCAGAGAAGTTATATTTAGGAGCTCAAAAAATGTTTCCGGATAATTTGGAAATGAAATATTGGTACGCCATTAATTTATTGAATAACAAAGAATTTGATAAAGCACATCCTATTTTAAAAGAGATTTTTAATCGAGATATAAACTGGAAAACCTTAACTTCTCGATTAATAAAAAATAAGCTTTTAGCAATTTCCGATGAAGAATTACAAAAGGTGTTTAAACTGTAGACATTAAATTTTTGTTGATGTATTTATCTTTTTTAAAATATGTTTGGCTCTAGCTTTAAAGCCAGGACTTTGGTTTTGATAATCTTGTTGTAATATTTGAACCAATTCTGGGTAAACCCATTTATAATCTTTTCCTAATAAAAACAGGGTAGTCATAGCGTAAGCTTTAATAGCTATTTTTCGGTCGCTAATCAGCCAATCAAAACAAACTTCAATAATCTGTTCTCTGTGTTTTTGGAGAAGCATTTTATTCATGGTGTTGTATTGTTTTGAAGTACATTCTTTAGCTATAAATTCACATACTTTTGCAACAGGCCTAATGGTCGAATCATAACGTAACATATTAATATTACTTGTAAAATTGTCTAAGTGTGGTATAATGGCATAAAGGCAGTTGGCACAAACAAATTCAAAAACCCATGCAGCACGACAAGATACTTTATCATTGGTAATAAATACAATATCAAGTAGTTTGGGGAATAAACTTAAATCATCCAGTACAATATTAGCACATTCAAGCCTGCTTTCTCTTGAGGCATCAACCTTTGTTAAAGTATTATATAATTCTTCAAAAGTCATTGAATGATTTTGTTGATTTAGAACTCTAAAAATACTTAAAAGATAGAAATCAAAAAAAAATCCTTTTGTATTTATTGGTTCATTCGAAAAGAATTCCCCGAGGCTTGCCCTGGGATAGTTCGTTTCAAGAAATTCTTTATTTTTGTGATTGCACAATTTTGGTCAATAAAAAGTAGAGGAGACATGGCTATATTGAAGCCAATTTTGCAAAAAACAAATGCGTCAGTTGATAGTGTCTTATAGCTAAATACATGACGAGCAAGAATAAATTAAAATTTAGATACAAAGCTAATGTCATTTAGTATGTATAAAAATCTTATTTGAAGGGAAATCAAATGAAAAAACATCTATTGATTATTGGTTTTGTATGGCCAGAACCTAACAGTTCTGCCGCAGGAAGCCGAATGTTACAGCTAATAAATGTTTTTATCTCTTATAAGTATCAAATCACTTTTGCGAGTACATGCTCAAAAGCAGAGAATGCATTCGATTTAAGTACCATAGGCGTCAATCAAGTTTTTATCGAATTAAATAACTCCAGCTTCGATGTTTTTGTAAAAGAATTAAATCCAGATGTTGTGGTGTTCGATCGTTTTATGGTTGAAGAACAATTTGGCTGGCGGGTTGCAGAACAATGTCCAAATGCCTTAAGAATACTTGATACCGAAGATTTGCATTGCTTAAGAAAAGGACGGCAACTGGCGTTTAAAGATGGAAAGCCATTTGATACATCCTATCTATTTAATGACACAGCAAAACGTGAGTTAGCTGGTATTTATAGAAGTGACTTAAGTTTCATAATTTCAGAAGTTGAAATGGAAATTCTTCAGAATCAATTTAAAATAGAGGCTTCTTTACTATGCTATATACCGTTTATGCAGGCTGAAATTTCAGAAGAAACCATTTCAAAACTACCAAACTTTATTGAGCGTCATAATTTTATAACCATCGGTAATTTTGTTCATCAGCCCAATTATAATGGGCTTTTGTATTTAAAGGATTCTATTTGGCCTTTAATTAAAACACAGTTACCACATGCAGAAATGCATATTTACGGTTCTTATTTAAGTCAAAAAGGACGTCAATTGCACAATGAAAAAGAGGGGTTTTTAATTAAGGGATTTACAAAGGATGTTCATCAGGTTATGCAAACGGCTAAGGTTTGTTTAGCTACTATGAGGTTTGGTGCTGGTTTAAAAGGCAAATTAATTGATGCCATGCAAAATGGGACACCGTGTGTTATGACAAACATTGCGGCCGAAGGCATGTTTGGAAATATGGAACCTAATGGGTTCATTAGCGATAAACCTCAAGAGTTTGCCAATATGGCTGTGAATTTATATAACGACGAGCACTTGTGGAATAGAAGTCGGCAACAAGGATTTGAAGTAATTAATGGTCGTTTTAGTAAAGTTCATTATAAAAATAAATTGATAGATGGAATTCAAGAGATATCAAAGCAATTATCGAATCATCGTCAAAATAATTTTATTGGTCAAATGTTGCAACATCATACATTACAAAGCACGAAGTTTATGAGTAAATGGATAGAGGAGAAGAATGCTAGTAAAATTTAAATACTGGATAATCTTAAATAGAGATAGCTTACTTTTATAAATCTTCAATCTAAAGATTCCCCGAAGCTGAGCCTCGGGGTTTCCACTTTACCTCTCCTGTGGAGAGGTTGGAACTGTCGTTTTCGGAAGTTCCGGGTGAGGCAAAATATAAAATTTCGGTCTCG
>CAXBHA010000453.1:0-3131 GCA_963974955.1 uncultured Yeosuana sp.
GGATTAATAGCAATGATTTTTGTTACATTGGGATTATTCTTTAAAGCAGGGAGTTCAATCCTATTCCAAACCCCTGTAGAACTTACATTATCACCCAAAATAACTTTCACTTCACCAGTTGCCTTTTCTGCATACTCTTTAGAAACTTGTTCCCAAATTTCAATTGTTTGCTCCGAAAATTCAGGAAGTGTTATAGATTTAGAATCTAACAAAGCTTCTAAAGTTGTTCCTCCATTATTAGTGGCTATTTCTCTTGCTTTATGTATTACACTTGTTGCCCCGCTTCGCAAAGTCTCCTGACTTTGAGATCATTATAAATACTACTTGTAATTATATTCTTCTATCATTCTCTTTTCTTTAATAAAAATCTATAAGGCTCTATTTGATTAATTGTGTTCCACTAAGTCGGGAGACTTTGCGGAGCGGGCACTTAACTGCTATTTTTTATATATCGTGTTGTGGTTTGTATTTATTCATCTAGCTTTTTCCAAGTTGTCAGCGAGCCGTTTTTATTTTTAACCACAAAATATTTTGGTCTTTTTTTATCTATCACCAAAGTGTCTATTTGGTTTAGTATTGGACTTCCAGTTTCATATCCTACCTCATTTAGGTAGACTTCAATTATGTAATTTTTATTTCTTTTTAGATTGATTTTTTGTTCTAAAAAACCAACATAGATAACGTTTAATTCGATAATATTTTTGTCTTTAATAGTTCTAAGTTTAGCGATGCCTTTTTCGTTGGCACTCGAACCTGTATAACCTATTTTATTTGTATTGTCTTTGAAAAAAACATTTGCATATTTTATAGGCTCTTTTGTTTGTTTATTAAAAACATTAACAACTAAATCGATACTGTCAGAATTGTTTTCCCAAATAGCTAACTTATAATATCCAAGTTTTTTTGCTGAGGTTTTATTATAATCTAAAATCAGTTGATTATCAATAAACTTATACTCTCCTTCCCCGTATTCAAGTGTGCCTGTATCACCTGAGTGATTAAATTTAAATGTTTTATCTGCCTTAAATGTAAAACAATTAGAAAAGTCTTTCATATCATAATCAACACAATAAGTGCCTTTAATAATATTTTGAGAATATGTATTGGAAAAGAATAAGAAGAATAAAATTAATATAACTTTGTTAATCACACTTTTTTCCTTTTGAATTTGAATTACCCTCTTGTTCATTTTTTAATATATCTTTAATTTTATCTCTATTTGCTTGACTAGGCACCAAAACTTGAAAAGAATAGGTTTCTTCTATCTTTCCATTTTCTTCAAAGAACAAGCCTCCAAATGCCATGCTTCTATAATAATCCCAACCCAAATTACCACCGGTTCCATATTTATTGTCCCAAGCAAACAAAGAAATTGCCATAGCGTTAATATATTCACCCATAAACTCGTGATGAAACCTTTCAACATCATTAATGTCACAACCACTTTCTTGAGCATACAACTCCATTTTTTGCCTAAAATCAAAACCAGTGTAAAAAGGATCACTGTACTTTACATTTAAATAAGCATGCACCATTTCATGTATCATCGTTCTAGCAATTGATAATTGGGTGGCATTATTGAGATATGTATTGTTTAATGTCGTAGTTGTTGTAACTGTTGAAGCTGGTGTTGTAGTTTGTATTTATTCATCAAGCTTTTTCCAAGTTGTCAGCGAGCCGTTTTTACTTTTAACCACAAAATATTTTGGTCTTTTTTTATCTATCACCAAAGTGTCTATTTGGTTTAGTATAGGTAGTCCATCACCATCTTTTTGTAAAAAAACAGAGATATCGTAGTTGTAATTTTTATCTATACTAAACTCATATTGTCTATAACCAACATAAGAAATATTTAACTGTAAATTAGTTCTATCTCTTTTTAGATTTAAGGAAGCAATTCCCTTTTCATTTGCCACAACACCACTATAACCGTATTTAGACAAACTATCTTTATAAATAACATTTACATACGGAACAGGGTTGCTGTCAAAATCAAAAAAATTGAAATGCACGTTAATAGAATCCCTATTATTTGTCCAGATTTTTGAAACGTGATGACCAATTTTTAAGGGCTCTGTTTTATTGTAGTTTAAGATAAGTTGCTTGTTGTTAAATTCATACTCTCCTTTCCCATAATAATCATCACCTAAAGATGCTCCCCTACGATATTCAAATTGTCCATTTTTATCAAAAAAATAAAAATTATAGTGTTCTTGTAAAGGAGCTAAACAACTATATCTTCCTTTTAATTTTTCTTGACTTTGTACTTTATTAAGAATAAACAAATTAATCAAAATTAAAATTATTCTAGTTACATTTAGTGCCTTTTGCCTTTGTATTTCCTTTTTGTTCATTTAATATTTTTTTTGCAATTTCTTTTCGTTTATTACTGTCTGGGACTAAAGCTTTAAATGAATCTATTTCTGAAACAATATTTCCACTTGTATCTATTTGGAACAGCCCTCCAAAAGCCATACTTCTATAATATTCCCAATCTAGTATATCATCACCATTAGAATCTTTTACGTTATTACCATTTGAGTCTTTAACATAAATCCCTCCTGTACCATATTTTACATCCCAATCTACAAGCGAAATAGCCATCGCATCAACATATTGTCCCATAAATTCATGGTGAAATTCATTGGAGTTAATATCTGTAATCCCGTTGTCTTTGGCATATTCATCCATTTTTAATTTAAAGTCTAGTCCATTATCAAAGGACATAAAGTTACTGTATTTTACATTTAAATAAGCATGCACCATTTCATGTGTCATCGTTCTAGCAATTGATAATTGGGTGGCATTGGCTAAATAAGTATTGCTAACGGTAGTTGATGCCCCACTAGTGCTTGCATTTGTACCTTCATCAAGAGAATTGTCATTTTGAATCACATAATTAAATGTATCAGAATCATTAAACAATTTTAATATAGATTCAGCAAAAGTTAATCGCACACCATTTGGTGTGTACATAAGTTTGCTTAACAAGTCTTTTTTTAGCATTTCTGTATCAAGTTCAGTAAAAATATTTTTGGCACAAGGGTCAGTTAAATTGTTAATATTATGAAATAGAAAATCCACTTCAGCATCTTTGTTTTCTATCCATGCATCAACAGCAAGTTTTCCAA
>CAXBHA010000454.1:0-3123 GCA_963974955.1 uncultured Yeosuana sp.
CTGAATGACAAAAATGGTATTATGAATGAATACGAACATTCAAACGAATTATTAATTTAAGTGTGATTGTTCATAGAAAGCCAGCAAATATTTGCTGGCTTTCTTAATTTAAAATATTTGTCGGCTCTTAACGTTCAAATAATTACTTTTGTTTTGGAAAAACCCAATTATGAAGAATATAGTTTTATCGTTTATTTTAATGTTTATGTTCTGTGGGGTCTATGCGCAAGATAAACCAAAAAAGCTGAGTCGATTAGGTAGAGAGCTAGGTGTAACAGAATCTCAAGACACATTAAATAAACGATTAGTTGAAAACCTTAAAGATAAAGCTGAAAAGGCTAATATTAAAGATTACTTAATAATTAGTTATAAGAATGATACAACCTATGTTGATACAACACTGACCATTAGTAAGGACTATAAGTTTAATTATCTTAGGAAGGACAATTTTGAGCTTATGCCGTTTTCAAACATAGGGCAAACCTATAATTCGTTGAGCTATAATTTTGAAACCACTAGCTTAATGCCAAGTTTTGGAGCAAGAGCCAGACATTTCAATTATATGGAAATTGAGGATATAAATTATTACCGTGTGCCAACACCATTAACCGAATTGTTATATAAAACGGCGTTCGAGCAAGGCCAATTGGTAGATGCCTTTTTTACAGTAAACACTAAACCACGCTTTAATTTTTCAATAGCATACAAAGGGTTGAGGTCGTTAGGAAAGTATCAGAATATTTTAACCAGTACAGGAAATTTTAGGTTCACAAGTAATTATATTACTAAAAACAGCAGATATTCTTTACGAGCACATATTGTAATGCAAGATTTGTTAAATCAAGAAAACGGTGGCTTGCAAGATAGTAATGTGGCTTATTTTGAAACTGGCGACCCACAATTTTTAAAGAGAGCAATTTTGGCGGTGAATTTTGAGAATGCAGAAAGCGTTCTTAAAGGCAAGCGTTTTTATTTAGACCATTCCTACAATATTATTAAAAAAAAAGATTCAACTTCAAACAATAAACTTAGTTTAAGACACATCATGTCTTTTGAAGATAAATATTATCAATTTGACCAAACCAACTCTAATAGTTATTTTGGTGATGCATTTAATAGCTCCAACCTAAAGGATAGAGTCTCATTGGAAAACTTTTTTAATCAGGTGCAATTAAACTACGGTAATAACATTCTTGGTGATTTGCAGTTTAATGTTAGTAATGACAATTATAATTATGGCTACGATAAATTAGTTGTACTTAATGGTAACACTATCATAAACAGATTAAAAGGGGATGTGTATGCAGTTGGCGGTAAATATCATAAGCAATATAAACGGTTTGATTTACTTGGCGAAGCAGGAATCAATGTAACTGGTAATTTCGATGGGAATTTCGTAAAAGGGACGGCATCCTTTAAATTAAATAATGATATGTCTGCAATAGCATCTTTAAATCATAGTTCAAAAGCACCTAATTATAACACCTTGCTATATCAAAGTGATTACATAAATTATAACTGGCAAAATAATTTTAAGAATACCGAAATACAGCAATTGTCATTTCATTTAAAATCAAATAAAATCGCCAATATTTCGGTGGACTATTCTACAATTACAGATTATACCTATTTTAAAAAGGACGAAACAACCAATCTGGTTAAGGCCTTTCAAAACAATGCAACGATTACCTATCTGCGTGTTAAATTAGAAAAGGAAATTAAGGTTGGTAAGTTTGCGCTAAACAATACCATATTATATCAAAACGTACAAGATAGTAATAACACCTTAAATGTTCCCGAAATTATAACCCGTAATACCCTATATTTTTCAACTAATATGCTTAACAAGGCCTTGTATCTACAAACAGGTGTTACATTTAATTATTTCACAACATACTATATGAATGGGTACGATCCTTTACTGGCAGAATTCTATGTGCAAAACACTAATAAGTATGGAGATTTCCCACGGTTCGATTTCTTTATCAATGCTAAAATTCGTCAAACGCGCATTTATCTAAAAGCCGAACATTTTAATGCTGCATTTACAGGTTACAATTACTACTCAGCGCCTAACTATCCTTATCGAGATTTTGCCGTTCGTTTCGGTCTCGTTTGGAATTTCTTTATGTAAAATAATTTTGGGGTTACCTTCGTAATAGCCATGAGTAGAGCAACATCAATCCCAATAGCTAACGAAGCCTAATCCCTAACGCATCTTCTTTCCTGCTGCGTTTTCAGATTTATACAAATCAAAACTTAAGATTTTATCTTTGTAATCAACAAAAATTTCGTCCCTGGCTATATCCGGTGGTAATTGAAACGTTCTTTTAAAATAAGCCGAAGGATAACAATATGAATGACTTGAAACGATATTTTTTGTTGCTTGATTGGTTTTTATCTCCTTTCTTTTTTCAGTTGTTACCACTAAATCATCTCTACTTATATAAAAATTAAAATCGTCTTTAATATAACCAGGTATTTTTAATTCAAAATGATAACTGGAATCGGTTTCTGTAATTTGAACTATAGATAAATTTTGTCTTTCGTTGAAATCACGATTATAAATTTCTTTTTTTGAATGGCCATGCCGTCTATTTCCATAAAAATTACCAAACTTATTTTCAACGTTTGTGTTTGTTTCCATAATACTTGGTTTTATTTTTAACCTTTTCTTAGATGGTCAATTAAGAAATAGCAAAGTATTAACTTTGGATAATCATTAAAGTTAATGAATTAATATGAATTACGTGTTAAGGAATGTTTAAAACTCTATCATCTTATGGCATAAATTAAACCAATCCCTTCGTTGTTTAACCTAAATAATATATTTCTTTTAACAATATCCAGCGATATTTCATGGGCGTTACCTTGTTCCACAAGGGCGGGCTGTTCATTATATCTTTTGCTGTGCAAAAGGATGCCATTGCCATCCCTAACGCAAAATTTTATAAAGGATTGTCTTTTTAATAGAGATATTAGAGCAAAATTCTTAGTTTTTTTTAATAAAAAGGCATTAATTTTATTGGAGTAATGGTTATAAATAATTCAGAATCAGCCACTAAAACACCAATAAAAAACATTTAAAAAAAAGGGCACAAAAAGTTTGTGGGAATGGATAAA
>CAXBHA010000455.1:0-3121 GCA_963974955.1 uncultured Yeosuana sp.
GCAATGACGTAAAACCACACTTTTAAAACAGCCTCTTTCTTTTTTATTTTGAATTCATTAATGCTTCAATTTCTTCAGCTTCAATAGGAATGTTCTTCATTAAATTAAATGGTCCTCCTGTTTTTTGAATCACCACATCATCTTCCAAACGAATGCCAAAACCTTCGGCAGGGATATAAATTCCAGGTTCTACGGTAAATACCATATTAGCTTTCATGGGTTCGGTTAAAATGCCATAATCATGCGTATCTAAACCCATATGGTGTGAGGTACCATGCATAAAGTATTTTTTGTAAGCCGGCCAATCTGGATTTTCATTTTTAACATCGGCTTTATCCAATAATTTTAAACTTAGCAATTCAGAAGTCATAAGTTTTCCAACTTCCACATGATAGTCTGCCCAATCGGTTTCAGGGACCAGCAGTTTGGTCGCTTCATTTTTCACCCTGTTTACAGCATTGTAAACCTCTTTTTGGCGTTTGGAAAATTTTCCGGAAACGGGGATCGTTCTGGTCATATCACTCGAATAATTCGCATATTCTGCTCCAACATCCAATAAAATTAAATCCCCTTTTTTACATTGTTTATTGTTTTCGATGTAATGTAACACATTGGCATTTTTCCCTGAGGCAACAATAGGTGTATAAGCAAATTTTTTAGATCTGTTTCTTAAAAATTCATGTATAAATTCAGCTTCTATTTCGTATCCCCAAACATCTGGTTTTACAAACTTTAAAATGCGACGAAACCCTTTTTCTGTAATATCACAGGCCTGTTGTATCAAGTCTATTTCAATTTGACTTTTAATAGAACGCAAGCGTTGTAAAATAGGATTACTTTTGGCAACTCCATGCGCTGGATATTTTTCTTTCAGCCATTTTGTAAATCGGTCTTCACGAGTTTCGGTTTCAACATTGGCTCTGTAATGTTCATTCGTGTTTATATAAACAGTATCGCACTGTGTCATTAATTCAAACATAATTTTTTCCATTTCTTGAAGCCAATACACCGTTTTAATACCCGAAACTTCGAAGGCAGCCTCTTTAGTTAATTTTTCGCCTTCCCAAACTGCAATATGATCGTTTGTTTCCTTTAAAAATAAAATTTCACGATGTTTTTCTTTTGGGCAATCTGGGAATACTACCAATATACTTCCTTCTTGATCTACACCACTTAAATAAAAAATATCCCGATGTTGCTCAAAAGGCATCGTACTGTCGGCACTAATTGGGTAAATGTCGTTTGAATTGAATACAGCTAAACTTTTTGGGGACATTTTAGATGTAAAGTTTTTTCTATTTTGAATAAAGAGATTCCGTTTAATGGGATGATATTTCATGTCATGAATATTTGTGCTATAAAATTATAAAAACAAATAGACTTAAAGGTGTTATCGGTTCAGAAATCTTAAAAAAGTAAGCTCTAATCTTGTTTTGACAGTTTCTCGTTATAAGCTGAAGTTCGTTGATTGAAAAATTGTTTTATATTCAGTTTGATTGATGCATTAATTAAGGACAACTAATCAATGTTTAAAAAAAGTATAATTTACCTGCAGCAGTACTTCATTTCTCTAAGTACATGACAAAAATTAATTTTGAAAAACAATCTATTGGAAGTTTTCATGAGCATCAAGGCCCCACAGGTTTCAAAAACCTGTGAGATCTATTAAAACCTACAAAACGTAATATGTTGAAAAATAAGTTTTTTAGACTTTTGTTCTAAATTTTTATCATGTACTAAATTCATTTCTTTAAAATGGTTCTAAATAATTATTTAGCGGCGTTACTTTTTGTCTATGATGTTCTTGAAGTGTATTTTTGTAAGCATCTAAATAACTTCAAAAAAATGAGCGGATTTTTTAAATCTTCGATTGGAAGAAAAGTAGCGATGTCTCTTTCGGCTTTTTTCCTTATGATTTTCTTATTAATACACGTTTCTGTAAATTTATTATCAGTTTTCAGTGTAGAGACTTTTAACATAGCTTCGCATTTTATGGGGACAAACTTGCTGGTTCAATTTTTTATGCAGCCCATTTTAATTTTTGGCGTCGTCTTCCATTTTGTCATGGGGTTTGTGTTGGAAGTTAAAAACAAAAAAGCATTAGGGGTGCCTTATGTAAGGAACAATGGAGCGGCAAACTCTACATGGGCCAGCAGAAACATGATTTACAGCGGATTGGTAATTCTGGCATTTTTGGTATTGCACTTTATTGATTTTTGGATTCCGGAATTAAACACAAAGTATGTTCTGGGCGATATGTCTGGTATGCAAAACGGAGAATTTAGATATTTTGCTGAACTGCACCATAAATTTGAGAGTCCATTGCGTGTTGGTGCTTATGTTGTTGCTTTTGTTTTATTAGGACTTCATTTAGCTCACGGATTTACCTCCGCATTTCAATCTATGGGGATAACAGTGGCTATGGGGATAACGGTGGGAAAAAAGAAAGCACTAAAATCAATAGGTAAAGCTTATGCCATTATTATTCCAGCAGTATTTATTTTTATTGCATTGTATCATCATTTTAACCATTAATCTTAAACGAGTATGGCTTTAAATTCAAGAGTACCAGAAGGTCCAATTAAAGATAAATGGACAACATATAAAGATAAAATCAATTTAGTAAACCCAGCGAATAAGCGTAATATAGATATAATCGTTGTTGGAACAGGCTTAGCCGGTGGTTCTGCTGCCGCAACTTTAGCGGAGTTGGGATATAACGTAAAAGCATTTGCTTATCAAGATTCTCCGCGTCGTGCACATTCTATTGCCGCTCAAGGCGGAATAAATGCTGCTAAAAACTATCAAGGTGATGGCGATTCAACCTACCGATTATTTTATGATACAGTTAAAGGCGGTGATTATCGTTCTCGTGAAGCAAATGTGTACCGTTTGGCAGAGGTATCAGCAAATATTATTGACCAATGTGTGGCTCAAGGAGTTCCCTTTGCACGTGATTATGGAGGATTGTTGGATAATCGCTCATTTGGAGGTGTTTTGGTTTCAAGAACGTTTTATGCTAAAGGACAAACTGGACAACAATTATTATTAGGCGCCTATTCAGCCATGAATAGACAAATTGCTCGTGGTAAAATTGAAATGTTTAACCGTCATGAAATGC
>CAXBHA010000456.1:0-3110 GCA_963974955.1 uncultured Yeosuana sp.
CTGAGATTGATGTATATCTGAAACAAGAGGCTTTGTCCAATATTACCATTCTTTACATCTTCTGGTTCAATCTTTAATGCATATTCAGCAGCCTTTTCAAAAAACGGCACTGCACTCAAAGAATTTTTATTTAAGATCTCTAACTCTCCTAGGTTTAAATAAGAAGTAGATGTTAAATAATTATCACCTATTTTTTTGGAATGTTTTTGCATCTTTAAAAAACTTGCTTTGGCATTCCCATATTTTTGCGTTTGCAAATAAATTTTGCCAAGAGTAAAATTAGCAAGAGCGTTTCCATAATCATCATTAAGTGAATCTGATAATTGCCTAGCTTGATTTGCTTTATTAAAAGATTTTAATATGTCGTTCGCATTAATATAATTTGTAGCTATAATATTAATGCTATCAATTTGATTAATAACCTGACGCTCACTTTGACCAAAAGAAAAAGAAAAAACAAGCAAGAAACTGAAAAGTGAGAAATTTTTCATAAGTCGATCAATATAGGTTTGGGACACCCAAGCTAAAAAGAATAATCGATTTGTTAATTTTATTGATTTATATATTTGTTAAAGCGATACCTTTTTACGATAAAAAAAGAAAGATTGCAAAAAAAATCGATGAAATGACAGCAAATGAACTATAGTTTTCGTTTAACGGAACCCGTAAAATCTTCTATATTATCTTTAACCTTTTTAATTTCATCACTAATTTCTTTGGTAAAAGTAGGGTCAATGCCATTTTTTTCGGCGCTTTTAGTGATTTCATTCTTTATATCGTTGGTGGCATCCTTAAGAGTTCGCATGCCTTTGGCCAGTCCTCTAGCAATTTCCGGTATTTTATCGGCACCAAAAACCATGACAACAATAAAGAGTATGAATGCTATTTCGGCACCGCTAATAAATAAAAATGTAGCTTGATGTATCACGATGCAAATATACTAAGTGTTTTACAGGAAATTTAAAAAAGACCAATAAAAAATTTCTTGAAACTGACTAAAGGAGGCAGAGCCATCGAAGAATTATCCAGATTAAAAAATAATAGGCTTCTCACATTATTGTATTTTAGATTTACTTTTAAATTTATCGAAATCACTTTGTTCTATTTTCTTTGGCCATGAGTTATTGCTGGTATCCACATCGGCAGTTTCTAAATTAGGATCAACAATAATGCTGATAATTTCTTTCTCAGAAGCAATACCTTTGCTCACTTCTCTATCATTTAAACGCCAAATCTCTGCTGGATAAGTCGCCATGCTTTTTGTGCCATCAGCATAAGTGTACTCAACAATAATAGGCATCACTAATCCTCCTGGTTTTTCAAAAGTAACGTTATAAAAATATTTTGGGTTTTTTATAGCTTTACGTTCTTCTGGAGTGAAATTATCCATAAGATATTCCTTTAATGAAACAGAATTATCTAACAGATTTCCTTCTTTTAAGTTTTCAGTAAAACCCTCACTTCCTTCTTCAACCATATATACCATAGGCACTAACTGACCGCTGCTGTAATTATATCTTTGCTCTGATGAAACGTAATATTTCTTAACTCCTTTTACGCCAATATCCACCCAATCTGTGGTATAAAACCATCCTCTCCAAAACCAGTCCAAATCCATAGCGGAGGCATCTTCCATGGTTCTAAAGAAGTCTTCTGGAGTAGGATGTTTAAACATCCATCTGTGTGCATACTCTTTAAAAGCAAAGTCGAACAATTCATGCCCCATCACAGTTTCCCTTAAAATATTTAAAGCAGTTGCAGGTTTCCCGTAGGCATTTTCACTAAAATTAAAAACGTTTAACCCTTTAGACATAATGGGGGCTATAAAATCTTGATCGCCTCCCATATAGGGTACAATGTTTCTTGCAGGACCTCTTCTAGAAGGATATATTTTATTGTTTGGAGACAGTGCTGCGGGGTGATTTTTACCAAAATCTTGTTCTGCAATATATTGAACAAAACTATTTAATCCTTCATCCATCCATGTCCATTGACGCTCATCACTATTTACAATCATTGGGAAAAAGTTATGGCCAACTTCATGTATAATCACACTCATCATACCATATTTAACACGGTCGCTATATGTTCCGTTTTCATTAGGTCGCCCATAATTCCAACAAATCATAGGATATTCCATGCCCTGATTTTTTGCATGTACCGAGATAGCCTTTGGGTACGGATAATCAAAAGTCATGTTTGAATACGACTTTAAAGTACTTGCTACTGTAACTGTAGACCATTCTTCCCACAAAGGATTTCCTTCTTTTGGATATAAAGACACTGCCATCACATCTTTATCACCAACTTTCACAGCCATCATATCCCAGATAAATTTCCTAGACGTTGCAAAAGCAAAATCACGAACCATTTGAGCTGACATTCTCCAAGTTTTTTTATCGTTTGAAACGGTTTTCTCTGCTACTTCAGCCTCTGCTTGTGTTACAATTAAAACAGGCTTATCATACGTTTTTTTGGCTTGTTCGTAGCGATCCATCATTACTTTTGTAAAAACTTCTTTTCTATTCATCAAAATTCCAGTACCGTCTAAAATAAAATCGGCAGGAACCGTAATGTTTACCTCAAAATTTCCAAATGGCAAAGCGAATTCATCTCTTCCCCAAAACTGCGAATTTTGCCAACCTTCAACATCGTTATACACTGCCATTCTTGGGTAAAATTGGGCAATTTCGTAGGTTCTGTTACCATCTTTAGGGAAATATTCATACCCAGATCGATCTCTTAAAGGCACATGGTCGTTAATATTATACCACCATTTTATGTTAAAGGAGAATTTCTCTCCATGTTTAAGCACCTTGGGTAAATCCACGCGCATCATGGTGCCATTAATCATGTAGTGTAATGGTGTGCCATTTGTTTCTTCAACTAACTGAATGTTAAAACCACCATCAAATGGCTCTTTCATATATTCAGAAACAAAACTGGCAGGTTGTTGAAGCGGCACTATTTCACTACTTTCTATTAATGGCGATTTGGAGTTTTTAGCACGTTTATTTTGATCTAATTGTACCCACAAGTAACCTAAATCATCGGGTGAATTATTGGTATAGGTAATCGTTTCTTCTCCAAAAATTTTGGCATTCTTATCA
>CAXBHA010000457.1:0-3109 GCA_963974955.1 uncultured Yeosuana sp.
TATTAATACGTGCTGTATGGCAAGAGGAAATAAATTTTGTTGGTAAAAAGAGTTTGTTTAAACCTCCATTTGGATGGTTTTTTAGGTGGACAGGTGGTGCACCAATAGATCGAACAAAAAACAATGATACGGTTAAGGCTACGGCTCAGATTTTTAGTGAAAGAAAAAAGTTCCGATTAGCACTATCTCCAGAAGGAACAAGAAAGAAGGTTGAGAAATGGAAGACAGGTTTTTATTTTATTGCTAAAACCGCTAATGTCCCCATTGTATTAGTTGCTTTTGATTATGGTAAGAAAGAAATTAAAATTTCAGAACCAATAATTCCTACGGATGACCAGAAAGATGATTTTAAAAAATATCATGCTTTTTTTGATGGGGTGGAAGGGAAGCATAGATAGATTTTAAATTTATTATTTTAGAAAAATTAAATTTCCTTATAATTCTGATCCATACTGCCGATCGTCGATTTTTTGAGTGTTTTATCTGGTAATTAGATGTTAATTTTCCGTTAATATAATACTGTCGTAGTTTTAATAGAGTCAATTAATTTATTGTTTTTCCCCTAATTTTTAATATCCCATATATTATTTATTAACAATCGATTATTGTTGATAGATAGATGTTTAAATATACCAATATGAAAATAAAAAGGGGCTTAAATGGATGGTTGAAAATAGTTGCTGGTTTCACGATAATTTCAATCTCAATGAGTTTTGGTTCAATGTTTTTTGGACCTGGTTATAATGATGTACAACCAATAGGACCATTTGTAAATCATAATTTTCCAGATGTTAATCTTAATCATGAACCTTACGAAATTGCATATTCCAATATACGATTTGACTGGCCTATAACCTATACCGTAATACCTAATCATAATCGAGTTCTAATTGGGCAATTAGATGGAAAGATTTATTGGATGGACGATAGCCAGGGAACTTTGAATAAAAATTTACTGGTTGATTTTACAAATGAGATAGGCGATGCTGTTTTGCCAAATATTGAAGTTTGGGACGGTGGACTTCTAGGATTGGAGATTCATCCAGAATTTGGCGAAGTTGGCAAAAACTTCATTTTCATATATTATACTACTGAATCAGAGACAGGAGATGATACTTTAAATAGTGGTGGTAATGGCACTTTTGGCTGTGACTTAGCAAATTTTCATGGAAACTATATCCATTTGGATCGTTTTGAAATAAACCCTTCAAATATGTCATTTGTTGCAAATTCCAGAAAGCGTATGATGCGAAGGCGTATGTTGAACACTACGCATAGAGGTGGAGCAATGGAATTTGGAGATGACGGTTTTCTTTATATAGCTACAGGTGAACAAGGTAGAGCTGTTAGTGCGCAAAATTTGAGTGATAATTTAGATGGTGGAGTATTGCGCATAGATGTAGATATGAATTCAAATAAAAGTCATCCGCCAATTAGGATTATGCCTGATAATGCTGGGGAAACTGATGAATTTTCAGGTAGGTTTTATTGGATACCGAACGACAATCCTTTCTTAAGTGCTTCAGGTAATAATTTTGAGGAATATTATACTGTTGGCAATCGAAGTCCTCATAGAATGAGTAAAGATTCTCAAACAGGAAAACTATATATTGGAGAAGTTGGTCAAAGTACACATGACGAAATAAATGTTGTCTCCAAAGGTAAAAATTATGGCTGGCCAGTTTGGGAAGGTGAAATACCTGGTCCCTTCAACCAGTGTAATATTCAGATGTTAAATAATATGGAGCATGAAGTTCCATTAACATCATTTAATAGAGATGACGCTAAATCAATAATAGGGGGACAAGTTTATCGTGGGTCAGAATTTATATCCTATAAGGGAAAATATATTACTGCTGATTGGCTTACACAAAAGATATTTTCTGTCGATATCACTGATGGAAGTCATGTTGTTTTAGGAACTCTTCCTAAGAGACCAATTTCATTTGGGGAAGGAAAGGACGGTAGTATATATTATTTGTTACAGGGAAACAATGTACAATTACTTCGTTTCGTAGCCCCGGTATTATCATCTGGTATTCCACAATTACTTTCAGAGACTGGAGTATTTACAAATTTGGGCAATTTAACTGTGACCAATGGTTTTGTACCATATGATATGATTGATGCATTTTGGTCTGACCGAGCTGTTAAGAAACGTTGGATGGCAATTCCTAATGATGGAACACACGATTCTGTTGAGGAACAAATTCAATATTCAGAAAATAATAATTGGATTTTTCCGGTAGGTTCTGTTTTAGTGAAACATTTTGATTATCCTATAAGTGATAGTAATCCAGAGTTAACTGCAAAAATAGAGACGCGGATTTCAATTAAAAATAGTGATAATAATTGGACATTTTTATCGTATAAATGGAATTCTTCTCAGACAGATGCAGTCCTTGTAGATATGACTACGGGTGAAGAACGATCAATTGGTGTTGTTAAAACTGATGGGGGAACACGTACGGAAATTTGGCGCTATCCTTCGACAAATGAATGTTTAAATTGCCATAATGAATCTTCTCAAGGTACTTTAGGTCCAAGAACAAGGTATTTAAATATTGAGTATGATTACTCCACCCATATTAATGGAGGAATGGTAGCCAATCAATTAGTTACTTTAAGTCACTTGGGAATTTTAGATGAACAAATTATTGATTCTGATACACAAGATTTTTTGACCCATACCTCCATCGATGATCTCAATGCCACCTTAGAAGATAAAGCTCGTTCATATTTAGATTTGAACTGTGCTTATTGCCATTTGCCATCAAATGGACTACGAGCAGAGTTTGACTTAAGGTTAATAAATTCTTTGGAAGAAACTGGTCTTTTAACTGCTGGTATAGGTGAAGTTGTTGAAGGTATTGGAAATGATCAAAAAATTTTATACCCAGGTAATGCTGCAAAGTCACATATTTTTTACAGGGTAAACAGTACGGATTCAGGAATTATGATGCCTCCAATTGCTAAAAATAAAATAGATGAAAAAGGGGTTGAACTTTTACAGGAATGGATTAATCAACTAAATGTCGAGCCAAATACTGGTAAATTCAATGATCCTGATGCGAATATCAACCTAGGTCTTTTGGACGATGCGGTTCTC
>CAXBHA010000458.1:0-3104 GCA_963974955.1 uncultured Yeosuana sp.
CAAGGGCAGAATTGAAAGTATATTAATGAGCTTACCACCACACGTGCAATGGGTTTATGATCATCATCCTGAAAAAGGAAGTGCAGAAGAACAATTAATTGAAATTTTAAAGCATCCTAAAAATTGGGTAGCCCCCTAACCCCAAAGGGGGAACTCTGACTAAAATGAATAATGAAATAAACAATAACCGCCTTTCTATTTCCCTTTCAGGGGCTAGAGGCATTAAACCCTATTAACCCCTAATAGGAATTCCCCCTTTGGGGGTTAGGGGGCATATATGTATCCATTAAGAAGAAATAGACGTTTAAGAACCAATGAAGCTATTCGCTCGTTAGTTAGAGAAACCACAATAACACCAAATGATTTTCTAGCACCCTTGTTTGTGGTTGAAGGAAAAGGCGTGAAAGAAGAAATTGCCTCTATGCCCAATTACTTTAGATTCAGTCTGGATTTACTGGAAAAAGAAGTGAAAGACCTTTGGAAACTTGGATTAAAATCGGTGTTGCTTTTTGTAAAAGTACCCGACAATTTAAAAGACAATAAAGGAAAAGAAGCCTTAAATCCAAACGGACTCATGCAGCGTGCTATTAAAACCGTTAAAAATGTATGCCCAGAGATGTTGGTGATGACAGATGTGGCCTTAGATCCTTATTCTTCTTATGGTCATGATGGAATTGTACAAAACGGTTTGATTTTAAATGATGAAACCGCTAATTTTTTGGCTAAAATGAGCGTTTCTCATGCTATTGCCGGAGCTGATTTTGTGGCACCTAGTGATATGATGGATGGCCGTATTCTTTCAATTCGTGAAGCTTTAGAAACTGAAGGGTTAATTAATACCGGAATCATGAGTTATTCGGCCAAATATGCTTCGGCGTTTTATGGCCCATTTCGTGATGCGCTAGATTCTGCCCCGGTTGATCTGGTTGATGTTCCAAAAGATAAAAAGACCTATCAAATGGATTATGGCAATAGAATCGAAGCTATTCGAGAAACCGAAATGGATATTGATGAAGGCGCCGATATTGTCATGGTAAAACCAGGTTTATGTTATTTAGATATTGTGAGAGAGATAAAGAATACTGTTGATGTTCCAGTGGCTGTATATCAAGTTTCAGGTGAATATGCCATGATTAAAGCTGCCTCAGAAAAAGGTTGGTTAGACCATGATGCAGTTATGATGGAACAAGTTACAGCCATAAAACGTGCTGGAGCAGATGTAATTGCTTCCTACTTTGCAAAAGATGTAGTTAAGCTCTTGAATAAGTAAAAACAATCTAATTGAAGTAAATTATTGTCACCTTGAACATTACCTTTAATTCAAAATATATTTTGAATTAAAGGTAGCAAGTCTAATTTGTCGAAAGGTTGCTAAAAATGTTGTGAAATTAATTTCGTAAATAAGTCTTTAACTAAAAATCTATTGATGAGTGCATTAATTATTTGGGCAACCGTATCTATTTTCTTTTCATTTTTATGTTCAATTATTGAAGCTGTTTTACTTAGTATTACACCCACGTTTCTAAAAATCAAAAAACAAGAAGGGAAAATTTATGCTTTTACCTTAGAACGGTTAAAAAAGAATGTAGACGAACCTTTAATTGCCATCCTTACCCTCAACACTATTGCGCATACTGTTGGCGCCATGATGGTTGGAATAGAAGCAGAAAAACTACCATTTAAGATTGAGGTTTTTGGTTTAAATACTGTTGGTATTGCATCAGCAATCATGACTTTTTTAATTTTGGTTGCTTCGGAAATAATTCCAAAAACTATTGGCGCAATCTATTGGGAAAAACTTGCAAACTTTACTTCAAAGGTGTTGACTATTTTAATTTTTCCTTTAAAATACACAGGACTTTTATGGTTACTTCAATTAACCACTAAACTAATTGGAGGTAAAGGTCATGGTAGTATACTCAGCCGAGAAAGTTTTATAGTTATGACAGATATGGCGCATGAAGAAGGGGTTTTTCATGAAAACGAAAGTAAAATAATTAAGAATTTACTAACGTTTAAAGATGTGTTTGCGAAAGATGTTATGACACCTCGAACCGTGATGCAAATTGAAGACCAAAACACAACTGTTGAAGATTTCTTTAATCAAAATACGAACCTTAGATTTTCTAGAATTCCTGTTTATTTAGATACTCAAGACAATATTATAGGTTTAGTGCTTAAAGATGAAATTTATAAAGAAATGGCACTCGACAATGGTTCTAAAAAACTATCAAAATTAATACGTAACATTATAATAGTTAATAGAAATTTACCGATACCCAAGCTGTTTGAACAATTAGTAGCAACAAGAAACCACATGGCTCTTGTAGTAGATGAATATGGTTCGGTTAGTGGTTTGGTTACTATGGAAGATGTTATTGAAACCTTGTTAGGTTTAGAAATTATGGATGAAAGTGATAATGTTTCAGACCTTCAACTTTCGGCTAGAAAAAATTGGGAAGAACGCGCAAAAAAATTAGGTATTTTAGATAACGACACAAAGGAAAGTTAAATGGAAACCTGTATCATCAAATCGCCTCTAGGTTTTACCAAAATTAGTGGTGGTGCAGACGGGATTTCCTCTGTAATCGTTCTTAATTCCGAAGAAAAAATCACCGATATTATTCCTGTTGAATTAGAAGATTGCGTTATTCAGCTTAACGAATATTTTGAAGGCCCCCGTAAACAATTCGACTTAAAATTAAATCCCGAAGGAACTCCTTTTCAAAAAAAAGTTTGGGAGGCCTTGCAAACTATTCCTTATGGGAAAACAGTTTCTTATTTAGACTTATCAAAACAATTGGGCGATGTAAAAGCCATTCGTGCAGTTGCAAATGCAAATGGTAAAAATCCTCTCTGGATAATTATTCCTTGCCATCGTGTTATTGGTAGTGACGGTAGTTTAACAGGGTATGCTGGTGGTTTACACCGTAAACAATGGTTGATTGAGCACGAAAGTCCTTTTAAACAACGGTCTTTATTTTAGATTTAGTATTGCACCATTTCTAAAGTAGGAATCCATAAAATATTTCCTATATTTATTTCAATTAAACGCACTGCCATGAAATTCTTAAAAAAGCTCCTAAAATGGATTGCAATTCTAT
>CAXBHA010000459.1:0-3093 GCA_963974955.1 uncultured Yeosuana sp.
TAATGTGAGAGCGTAACGATTACATACGTTCTTGATTTTTTAATTAGCTTATTGTCAAATAATTATAAAAATTTAAACGTATGAAACATACACCTTTCCTTTTTTTTCTTTTTCTTTTTTTTAATGTTATAAACGCACAAACACCAAATTATCAACAATTATGGAAAACTGTTGAACAATATGAACGTGAAGGCTTACCAAAATCGGCCTTAAAAGTTATAGAAGACATTTCTGATAAAGCCACAAAAGACAAAAACACACCACAACTTATAAAAACACTATTTTTTAAAAGCAAATTTGCGCTAGTTTTAGAGGAAGATTCTCAGCTAAAAATTATAAATGATTTTAAAAATGAAATTGATAAAAGCACATTTCCAGCAAAAAATATTCTCGAAAACATCTTAGCTAATTTATATTGGCAATACTTTAACCAGAACAGATGGCAATTTTATAACCGAACAAAAATGTCTAGAAAGGTAGATCCTGGAGATTTTAGAACCTGGGATTTACAAACACTTTTTGATGAAATACATACACATTACCAAAATTCGTTAGAAAACGGATTAATGTTACAATTAGAACCATTAAGTCATTATGATGATTTATTAAATCTTCAAAAAGACTCAAAAATTTACAGACCAACCTTGTTCGATTTTTTAAATCACAATGCTCTGGAATTTTATAAAACCAATGAAACCAATATTACCAAACCAGCTTATAAATTTGAAATAGATAACCCAGAATTTTTAAGTGATGCTAAACCATTTTCGGGTTTAAACATTAAATCAAAAGACTCCACATCTT
This sequence comes from uncultured Yeosuana sp., assembly GCA_963974955.1. Classification (GTDB taxonomy): domain Bacteria; phylum Bacteroidota; class Bacteroidia; order Flavobacteriales; family Flavobacteriaceae; genus Yeosuana. Next base: position 805 of record CAXBHA010000459.1, read on the forward strand.
TGCAACTAAATGCATTAAAGATTTATCAAAACTTAATTCAGTTTCATTTAAAAGACACATCGCCTTTTGCTTTGGCAGATGTTAATATTCAACGACTACAATTTGTAAAACAGCAAGCCGTTTTTTCTGATAAAGAATCTATTTTTTTAAATGCTTTAATTTCAGAAAGCGAAAAACCAAAACAGCATGAAGTTTCTGGTTTGTACGATTTTGAAATCGCCTCACTTTATTATCAACAAAGTAATGAATACCAGCCTATCCCGATCGCTCAAAATAGTTATCGGAACGGAACAAATGAAGAAAATCGCTGGAAAGCGAAAGAAGCAATAATCATTTGCAATCGAGTTATTGAAACATTTCCCAAAAGCAATGCTGCTGAAAAGTGCACTATTTTAAAACAACAAATTCTTCAACAAACAATACAAATCACTACCGAAGATTTTTTACCTATACAACAGAACGCACGGCTATTGATTCGTTATAAAAACATTGAACAGCTTCAATTTGACATTTATAAACTAACTCGAAACCAACTAGATAAATTAAATAAAATCTATAAAAAAGACGAGCAATTAGCATTTATTATAAAACTAGAATTAGACAAACACTGGGAAAGCAAATTACGGAATGAAACCGATCATCAAACCCACAACACAGAAGTTCTAATACCGAAGCTGAACAGCGGAACGTATCTAATTTTTGCTTCTGTTAAGGATGATACTGAAACTTTTGCGTTTAGTACCATTCAAGTTAGCAATTCAGCCCTGGTTGAAAGCGAAAGCGAAAACTACAAAACCTTCCAAATTATTGATAGAAACAATGGAAAACCTATTGAAAATGCCAAAGTAGAATTAAGTTATTTTGAAAATAACAGCAGGAAACCAATCAAAGAAAATTATACTACAAACCATTTAGGTGAAGTTAAAATTGAAAAAGAAAATGATCGTTACCGAAATATAAATGCAAAAGTTAATTATGCTAACGATGTTGCATATTTTGGTGATTATTACATCAACCCAAGCTATAAACAAGAAGAAGACAACAAGAGTTATGCTTCTTTTGTGTTTACAGACAGAAGCATTTACAGGCCAGGGCAAACCGTTTATTTTAAAGCAATTGCCATAAAAACCAATAAAGGAAAGTCTGAAGTTTTAGCCAACGAACAAGTATATGCTATTTTATATGATGTTAATGATGTTGAAATAAAAGAATTAAAGCTAAAAACAAACGAATTTGGATCGGTTTCAGGTGAATTTATTTTACCAAGTAGTGGATTAAATGGCGAATATCATATTGAATTTGATGGCGACGATGAGGATTTATATTCAGATTATTATTTCTCTGTTGAAGAATACAAACGCCCTAAATTTGAAACCAAGTTCACACCCGTTACCGAAACCTATAAAGTTAACGATTCGGTTACCGTTAAAGGCACTGCTTTAGCGTATGCCGGTAGTAACATAACCGATGCCAAAGTAGTGTATCGTGTACATAGAAAAGTGGAATACCCACGTTGGTATTTTTGGTATAGACCTTGGTTTAACAGTGACCCTCAAGAAATTGCACATGGCGAAAGCACGACTAACGAAAAAGGCGAATTTGAAATTACTTTTAAAGCTCTACCGGACCAAAGTGTTGACAAAAGCAGTTTACCCGTTTTTAATTATGAAATAACTGCCGATGTTACCGACCTAAACGGTGAAACCCAAAACGCCACAACCGTTGTAAATATTGGGTATCATGCGCTTGTTGCTACCATGACCATTGCTGAAAAACTTGATAAATCCAAAAAAGACAACACTATTAAAATAGATACAAAAAACCTTAATGGTGAATTTGTTCCAGCAAAAGGCATCGTGAAAATTTATAAACTGCAAGCGCCGAATTTGGTTTTAAGACAGCGTCCGTGGGCAGCGCCAGATTATCAGGATTTTTCTGTGGAAACGTTTGAAAATCTATTTCCACATGATGCCTATAACAGTGAAGACAATCCAAGCAATTGGAAAAAAGGCACATTGGTTTTTGAAAAATCATACAATACCGAAACTTCCAAAGAACTCGCTTTAGGAAACATTAAAAAATGGGAATCGGGGCAATACTTCATTTCTTTGGAAAGTAAAGATAAATTTGGACAATTGGTAAAAGACGAAGTCAAAACTACCCTTTTTAGCGATGATGATAAAACATTAGCAGACAATCAATTGTTCAGCATCACCACCAACAAATCAACATATAAAGTTAGCGAAACTGCTGTTTTAACTTTGGCTTCGGCTGCCGAAAACTTAAATA